>NZ_JBEHVV010000014.1:0-55045 GCF_040227395.1 Coprococcus sp. RTP21428st1_C9_RTP21428_210409 | reverse complement strand
CACCTGTACAGATCCAGGGTCTCAACACAGTTCCTGATGCAGGCGAGATATTCATGGCAGTTGACAATGAGAAGGAAGCAAGAACCATATCAGAGACATATATCTCGCAGGGTAAGGAGAAGCTTCTTGCAGATACAAAGCAGAGAATGTCACTTGACGATCTGTACAGCCAGATCCAGGCCGGCAACCTCAAGGAGCTCAAGATCATCATCAAGGCAGATGTACAGGGTTCAGTTGAGGCCGTTAAGCAGAGTCTCTTAAAACTCTCAAATGACGAGGTCGTTATCAAGTGCATACATGCAGGTGTAGGTGCTATCAACGAGTCAGATATAATTCTTGCATCAGCATCAAATGCCATCGTAATCGGTTTCAATATCAGACCGGATGCGAGAGCAAAGGATATGGCTGACAGCGAGGGGGTAGATGTTCGTCTGTACAGAGTCATTTACAATGCAATAGAGGATATTGATTCAGCAATGAAGGGTATGCTTGATCCTATATATGAGGAGAAGGTCATCGGACACGCAGAGATCAGACAGACATACAAGGCTTCTGGTATCGGTGTCATTGCCGGTTCATATGTTCTCGACGGAACAATCAACAGAAACTGCAGCGTAAGGATTACCAGAGAGGGCAATCTTATATTTGAAGGAAAGCTTGCTTCACTCAAGAGATTCAAGGATGATGTCAAGGAAGTTAAGTCCGGCTTTGAGTGTGGTATGGTATTCGAGAACTTCCAGGACGTTGCAGAGGAAGATCAGATAGAGGCATACGAGATGGTAGAGGTGCCTAGAAAGTAGTAATAGATATGAGAAAAAACAGTGTAAAGAATAACAGGATCAACGGTGAGGTCCAGAGAGAACTCAGCAGGATCATCAGCCGTGAGATCAAGGATCCAAGAATATCACCTATGACTTCGGTCGTTGATGTGGTTGTCACACCTGATCTCAAGTTCTGTAAGGCATATATCAGTGTCCTGGGTGACCAGGATGCTGTTGATTCCACATTTGCAGGGTTGAACAGCGCAATGGGATATATCAGAAGAGAGCTTGCTCATTCTGTAAATCTGCGCAATACACCGGAGATAACATTTATCATGGACCAGTCCATAGAGTATGGTGTCAGTATGTCCCACAAGATAGATGAGGCTCTCGGAAAGCATGGCGATGCTGACGAGAGTACAGATGAAAACTCAGAGAGTGAAGATGAGTTTGAAGAGTAGGATATAATATGAGAATTTAAAAGGAGGTATATCATGAACGATCTTATAAGGGAGATAGAGAACGCAGACAGCATAGCCATAACAGGACATATCAATCCTGATGGTGACTGTATAGGTTCAACACTTGGAATGTATAACTATATTACAAGCAATTACCCTGACAAGAGGGTTCAGGTATATCTTCAGGAATTCCCGGATGTATTCATGTTCCTGAATGGTGCATCTACTGTAAAGCATGAGGCAGATGACGAGACCTATGATCTGTTTATGTCGCTTGACTGCGGAGATATGGACAGATTCACACCATTTGTCAGATATTATGAGACTGCGAAGAGAACCTTGTGTATAGACCACCATGTGTCCAATAAGGGCTTTGGTGATGTGTGCTATGTGGAAAGTGATGCGTGCTCCGCTGCGGAAGCTATATTCAAGCTCCTTGACGCTGATAAGATCAATCAGAAGTGTGCAGAGTGCTTGTATACCGGAATAGTCCACGATACGGGAGTGTTTAAGCACAGCAATACAACAAGGGCAGCCATGACTATAGCGGGAATCCTGATAGAGAAGGGGGCAAGACCAAGCTTTGTCATAGATGAGACCTTCTACAAGAAGACGCTCATACAGAACAAGCTTCTGGGCTATGCGCTTCTCAACATGAAGCAGTTTGCAGATGGAAAGATAACCCATACACTTCTGACAAAGGAGGACTTTGACAGATTTGGTGCCAGCAAGATGGATACGGATGGAATCGTGGATCAGCTCAGACTGACATCAGGTACTGAGGTTGCTTTCTTCATGTATCAGGCTGGTGAGGATAATTACAAGATATCCCTCAGGGCAAATGATATCGTGAACGTGAGTGAGATCGCGTGCAGCCACGGCGGTGGCGGCCATGTGAAGGCTGCGGGATGCAATATGTCAGGTGATCCGGAAAAGATAGTTGCGGAGATAGTTGCGGATATAGAGAAACAGCTTGGCTGATAAATTGCAGAAAAGATGTGATCTGGAACAGGTACTGATACAGCAGACTGATGTAAAAGACTTTGGATTGGATTTGAAATAGTTATGATAGATGGATTTATCAATATATATAAGGAGCAGGGGTTCACGTCATTTGATGTGGTGGCAAAGCTCCGTGGTATATTAAAACAGAAAAAGATAGGTCATACCGGAACTCTCGATCCCATGGCGGAGGGAGTTCTTCTTGTGTGTCTGGGAAGTGCTACGAAGATGTGCGACCTGCTCACTGAGAAGAACAAGACATACACATGTACCATGCTTCTCGGAAAGACAAGTGACACCGAAGACGTGACAGGAGTCATGACAGACGTGACAGATGTATATCCTGATGAGAAGACAGTCAGGGCTGCGGTGATGAGTTTTGTAGGCGATTACATGCAGATCCCACCGATGTATTCAGCCATCAAGGTGAATGGTAAGAAGCTCTATGAACTGGCAAGAGCCGGACAGGTCATTGAGAGGGATCCGAGACCGGTCACGATACATGGGATTACTATACAGTCAGTAGAACTCCCGAGAGTGACATTTGATGTGAGCTGTTCCAAGGGAACATACATCAGAAGCCTGTGCAGGGATATAGGAGAAAAGCTTGGCTGCGGTGCTGTGATGGAGAAGCTTGTCAGAACCGAGGTGAAGGGCTTTACTATAGAAGAAAGTCTGACGCTTGATGAGGTGGAGAAGGCAAGGGATGACGGGACACTCATGCAGCATATATTAACAACGGATAAGCTCATGCCGGATATACCGGAGCTTCATATAGCTGAGAAGGGTGTTAAGCTTCTGGCAAATGGAAATAAGCTCAGTGCGGATGCATTTGCCGAGAATAAGATACACAGGGATACCTATGTCAAGGTGTTCGATGAGAATGGAAGATTTGCGGCACTGTATGAATACAGCGATGAGAAGAGGCAGTATGTGCCATTTAAGATGTTTCCGGTGAGTAATTAAGGACAGACAGTTATGATTCATATAAAGGACACGAAGAAGGTAAAACTGAATAGCACAGAGCGCACGGCGGTTGCCCTGGGCAAGTTTGATGGTATCCATCAGGGACACATGCTGTTGATAGAGCAGGTGTTGAAGCTTCAGAGACAGGGATATATGGGCGTTGTGTTCACATTTGACATGAGGGAGAATCATGTGTTTGATGTGAGCAATATGAAGACCATATACACATCTGACGAGAAGGCACAGGTGGTATCGGATACCGGAGTTGACGTCCTGGTTGAATATCCGTTTGATGATGCATTTGCGGCTACAGAGCCGAAGGCGTTCATCAGAGATGTTCTGGTGGACATGATGCGGGCCGGATATGTCGTGGTTGGAAGCGATTACAGATTCGGCAGAGACAGAAAGGGCGATGTGGATACCCTCAGAAGCTATGCGGACGAGTATGGATATAAGGTCATAGTCATAGACAAGCTGGAACAGGATGACGAGGTGGTCAGCTCAACTGTCATCAGGAAGAATATTTCTGAGGGAGATGTGAGGTCGGTCATTCCGATGCTCGGCAGACCGTACAGTATGACAGGTGAAGTGGTGTCCGGTAAACAGCTTGGAAGGACAATAGGAATACCGACTGCGAATATGCTGCCGGAGGAGCGCAAGCTGTACCCGCCGGCTGGTGTGTATGCTTCAAGGATCAGGATAATCCGGGGGAAGCATACGGGACATGAGGATCCTTTCAGAGTCTATATGGGAATCACCAACATAGGAGACAATCCTACAGTTAACGACAAGGGAAATATCACCATAGAGACGAATATCTTCGACTTTGACAGGAACATATATGGACAGGTCATCAAGGTGGAGCTTATCGAGCAGATCCGAGGTGAGAAGAAATTTGGAAGCCTGGATGAGCTCAAGGCCCAGATGGCAAATGACATAGAAACTTCAAAAAGAATACTTGCTAAAAAAGTATTGGTAAAATAGCACAGAAAACATTGGTAATTATGCGTATAAATAATGACGGATTATTGGGTCGCATGAAGATGTTTTCTGTGCTATATTTTTAATAATAGGGTATTTTTTAGGAGGAAAAAGGAAGTACAAGGAGGAAAAGTAAAATGAGAAAGAAAGCAGCGAGCAGGATCCTGGCATATGTTCTCACCTTATGCATGATCATCGGCAGTATAACCTGGCCGGAGATCACAGCTAAGGCGGAGAGCATCACGCTGGATCTGAAACCGGACACCGGCTGGAAGACGGTGACTGCGGCAACAGATGAGTGGAGTGATTATGGAAAGGCGGAGATCAGGTTTTCGCCGTCATCAGATCTTGCATCTATGAAGGCTATTGCGGATGCGGGATACAAGACGCTCAAGATCACATATGCGGTTGATACATTTACCGCTGCAAGTGGACAGAATGCGGGAGTTATGCCATTTGCATCATATGGGTCTTCATGGTCAAATAATGACAAGTGGATCGATCTGTCCAAGACCGGTCAGTTTGAGACCGTACTTGATCTGGCATCTATCAGCACAACCAGCACGGAGAAGGTGGCATTTGGTATACAGGTTGCCAATCTTCAGGAGAACAGCACGATCAAATTCAGGATCGTGTCAGCGGTTCTCTCAGGAACAAAGAGCACCTCGGGCGGTTCGTCAGGGGAGTCAGGCGGTTCAGGCAGTGCAGATCTTGATTCAATTGGAAACACAAGTTCAAGCGTAACTGCAAGCCTTGCCGATGGAGATGGAACAGCCAGGGGAGATGGCTACTACGAGACAGAGATAACGATAAATAACAAGAGCAATTCATACATAGCTGACTGGATAGCGGTAGCTGATGTGAATGGTTCGGTAACTGCAGTTAAGGATTACAGCAGCTGGTCAGATCTCAAGGGGGTATTCAGTGATGGAAAGCTGTACATATATCCAAACACATCCAAGAAGTCAGGTGCAGTAAATGCCGGTTCGAGCGTGAGATATTCAAAGCTTGGCTACACAGGTACGGCAAACGGTGTGTCTATAACAGGTGTCAAGGTGTACTACAGCTCACAGTCAGGTGCATTTGACTCATTTATCGGTTCGCTTTCATCATCATCTGGCGGAGCCGGGGACAACACAGGTGAGATCAATACAGATGTTGAGTACAATTATGCAAAGCTTCTTCAGGAGTCACTGTATCTTTATGATGCGAATATGTGCGGAAGTGATGTATCTGCAAAGAGTGAGTTCTCTTGGAGATCAAACTGCCATACTGAGGATGCAAAAACAACATATAATGGAAAGACTGTGGATGTCAGCGGTGGATACCATGATGCGGGAGATCATGCCAAGTTTGGTCTGCCACAGGCATATTCGGCTACGGTCCTAGGACTTGCTCACATGGAGTTTGCTGAGGCATTTGCGGATACTGCTACAGAGGCACACTACAAGAGGATCATGGACAGATTCGTTAATTATTTCGAGAGATGCACAGTCCTTGGAAGTGATGGCTCGGTTCGGGCTTTCTGTTACCAGGTCGGTGATGGAAATGTAGATCATGGATACTGGGGAGCTCCGGAAAAGCAGTCATCTAGAAGTGGACAGGCAACATTCACATCTGATTCGGATACGTGTACAGATATCGTTTCAGAGACAGCGGCGGCACTTGCGGCATATTATATAAATTACAAGGATAAGAAAGCGCTTTCCTATGCGGAGAAGCTTTTCACATATGCGGATACTAAGGCTAAGAAGAACAGCTCGGGTCCGGCATCTGGTTTCTATAATTCGGATTCATGGGAAGATGACTACGCCCTTGCGGCGGCTCTTCTGTACAAGGCTACAGGTAAATCAGCATATGCAACAAAATACAATAATGTATATGGTGGCAGAACAAATCCTAACTGGGCTCTTTGCTGGAATAACGTGGCTCAGGCGGCTCTGCTCTACAGTCCTAATTCATCAAAGAAGAGTGTGTTCGTGGAGAACCAGTCAGGACTTATAGCAAGCAAGACACAGTCAGGAGATAACAACTTCTGCCTGATAGACAGCTGGGGATCGGCGAGATATAACACTGCTCATCAGATGACAGGTCTTCTGTATGATACTATATATGGGAAGAATGATTATTCATCATGGGCAAATGGTCAGATGAGGTACATACTTGGCAACAATGCAGGTTCAAAGTGTTTCGTTGTCGGTTACAACAAGTATTCATCAAAGTACCCTCATCACAGAGCCTCAAGCGGATATCAGGGTTCTGTAACTGGAAATGCATATACAAAGCAGGCACATGTACTAGTCGGCGCTTTGGTTGGCGGCCCGGCGGGTTCGAGTACATCCTATGTAGACAACTCAGAAGATTATAACCAGAACGAGGTTGCACTGGATTATAATGCAAGCCTTGTGGGTGCAGCAGCTGGACTTTATCTGTATGTGAAGAATAGCGGAACAGATGAGGAGAAGGCAGCACAGAAGGTGGTTCCAAAGAGCGAGGTGTCGTCAGAGCTCAGGACGATACGCGGGGAGTCAGGTGGAGACATGACAACAGAGGACGACACGAAGGATCCTTCAACTGGCTCAACCGGATCGACTGGCTCAACTGGATCAACAACGGGTTCAACGTCTGAGAAAGACACAGAGACTCCGTCAGAGACACCGGCCGTAAAGGTTACAGGAATCTCATTTGACAAGACATACATAACACTTAATGTGGGTGACAGTGATGAGATCAAGGCAACGATAACACCTGCTGATGCAAAAGATACATCCCTTGTGTGGTCAAGTTCAGATAAGGCTAAGGTATCCGTACAGAATGGCAAGATTACAGCCCTCGCAGCCGGAACGGCAACTATCACAGCTACGGCTAAGGATGGCTCGGAAATAAAATCGGATTGTGTTGTCAAGGTACTCACTCCTGGAAAGCTGTCATGTAGCAGTGATGCCAAGGCATGGACAGACCTCGTATATGGCTATACAAATGCGAATCATGCAGCTATTGAGCTGTCAAACTCCGGGGAGACAACCCTTACAGATGTAAAGGCCGAGCTTAAGGATGGAACGGCATTCCAGATCGTTTCATCACCAGCAGGGCAGATTTCTGCAGGGAATAAAACAACAGTGTCTGTGAAACCGGTAAACGGTCTTGGCGCCGGAATCTACAGTGATACACTGGTTATATCAACAGCAAATGGCTCAGCGAACGTAACACTTAAGGCGACGGTGGCAAAGGGAGAAAATACCGCCGTTGTCACTCTGACAAAAACTTCAGTAACATCTGATTCGGTGACCGTCAGCGGTCAGGTGTCAGGAGCAGCAGGCGAGATTGAGTATGCAATATCAGGCGATAAGAATATGGTTGAATCAAAGCTTGTATGGCAGAAGGATGCTCAGTTTACCGGGCTTAAGGAATTTACTACATATTATGTGTATAGCCGAGTAAAAGAAACTGCAAATGTCAAGGCTGGTCAGATCAGCCAGGCACTTGGGGTGACTACACTTTTATCAGATCCTTTCGTAATTGATATCGGAAGACTGAATGACAGCAGATATGTTGGAGCGCTCGTTGACAGTGAAGGAAATCCGACAGTAAAGGTATCACAGTCTGGTGGAATCATATCAGTTTCATTTACCGAGAATAAGGATTACACGATCACAGGCAATGGCGAGGATGTAATTGTCGATACCGTAAATGCAAGTGGAATAACCGTGGACAATGCTACTGTAAAGAAGATCACGGTTCGTCCGGGCAATTCTGGAACATTTGTCATACAGGTAAGCGGAGAAAATAAGATTGCTGATGGTATAACATGTGTAAGCGATAACAGTAACGCAGCGGATGTAAAGGTTTCTGGAAAGGATACATCTTCCAAGATATCAACGGCGACACCGGGTGCGGCTGCGATCAAGGCAGATGGAAATATCGAGATAGACAATATACAGATAAAGTCCGACGGCAAGGGAATTGAATCTGCAGGAACGGTGAAGATAGCTGGAGGAAGCAACAGCATAGATTCCGTATCTTCTGCAATATCGGCATCGGATGTGGAGATCACCGGAGGCTCTGTTGATGCAAAGTCATCAGGACTTGGCGATGGGGAGTCGGTAATCTCAGCAGACAATTCTATCAAACTGGTTGGTGGAAGTGTTACGGCGGATGCATCCGGATCAGCCGGTGGAAATTCATTTGGCGTAAAGTCAGATGATGGAACGATCATTGTTGATGGCGATGTGTCAATAGGTGGAGATCCAATTTATTCCAAGGATCCGGTAGACAGCAAGGGCGACAGTGTAACCATGGTAAAGGTTGTGTTCACAGATGAGAATGGCAACCAGTTGTATGCGTCATCTGTAAACAAGGGATCAACTCTTGATCTGTCGAAAATAAATATCACCATGTCTGATGGTACTGATTACAAGACATCGAGGGCTGGATATGCGCTGGCATGGCAGGATGAAGCCGGAACAAGCTATAATGCTGATTCTGCATACGGCGCT
The DNA here is from genome assembly GCF_040227395.1 of Coprococcus sp. RTP21428st1_C9_RTP21428_210409. Classification (NCBI taxonomy): domain Bacteria; kingdom Bacillati; phylum Bacillota; class Clostridia; order Lachnospirales; family Lachnospiraceae; genus Coprococcus; species Coprococcus sp. RTP21428st1_C9_RTP21428_210409. Next base: position 46,378 of record NZ_JBEHVV010000014.1, on the reverse strand, counting down.
GTATCAGAGGATATAACATTTAAGGCTGTATGGACATGGATAGTTGTGGATATAAGCGTTGATGCAAATATTACATTTGCGGCAACTGGAAATGCTTCGTACAAGACTACATATACAGGCGCAGCGATAAGACCGGCCGTAAAGGTTGTATCACGTGGAAGAACACTTGATGCGGGAACTGACTATATAGTTTCATATAGCAGCAATACCAATGCCGGTACAGCAAAGGTAGTTGTCAAAGGTCAGGGCAGATATAAGGGCTCAAAGACTTTTACATTTGCAATAAACAAGCAGGCGATAAGTAAAGCCTCTGTGACAATCACAAAGTCGGCTGTATATACAGGCAAAGCAATAACACCAGCGGTGAAGGTTACCTGCGGCAAGCGGACACTCACAGCGGGCAAGGATTACAGAGTTGCATATTCGTCAAATAAAGACTTTGGCAAGGCAAAAGTTGTGATAATGGGAATCGGTAATTACAGTGGAACACAGACAAAGTATTTTGACATAACTGCGGCTGTGGGTAAGATCTATGCAAATGGAAATTACAAGTACAAGATCACAAATGCATCCCTGAATGGCAAGGGAACGGTAACTCTCGTATCTGTTGTCAAGAAGACCAAGACAGTTGTGGTTCCTGACACTATAAAGCTTGGTGGCAAGACATTTAAGGTCACAGCGATAGGAAAAGCGGCGTTCAAGAAGAATGTAAAGGTTACAAAGGTGACCTTGGGCAAAAACGTCAAGACTATAGGTGCCAAGGCGTTCTATGGATGTAAGAAGCTCAGGACAGTAGTGATAAAGAATACACAGATGACAGGAAAAACAGTTGGATCTGGTGCATTTACAGGGACATACGCCAAGATGACCGTCAAGGTTCCGTCGAAGAAGCTTAAGAGTTATAAGACAATCTTTCTGAAAAGAGGAGTGTCAAAGAAAGCAGTCATAAAGAAATAAAGGCTCAATAAAATAAAGAATAATTGGAGATCCGGGGTGGTTCATATGATCCCGGATCTTTTTTGTGCGTATGGAGGTGACCGAAGTTCGATTTGACATGGGTAAAAATATGTGTATAATATCGTTAGCATTCTAATAATTAGAATTATAACTATCTGGAGAGGAGAATCCATATGGACGAACATACAAAATCCATACATTATCTGCTGATGGCGGATCATTTCATGGTGCAGAAGGCATTGCTGAGTCAGATAAAGGATACAGAGCTCACCATGGGACAGCCCAAGGTGCTGGACTATCTGAAGGATCATGATGGGGCGTGTCAGAAGGATATCGCGGCGGGATGTCATATAGAGCCGGCATCGATAACCGCTGTGTTGAGTGGCATGGAGAATAAAGGTTATATACAGAGAAGTACAAAGTCAGGGGACAGAAGATCCCTGTACGTGTATTTGACAGATAAGGGCAGAGAGTATGTGGAGATGCTCAATAAGAAGTTTGACTTAGTTGAATCTGTGGCACTGAGGGGATTTACCGCGGAAGAGACGGAAGAATTGCAGTCACTTCTTGTAAGGGTGTACGACAATATGAAGGGCAGCGAAAAAGACAACAGAAAAGAGGAACGTAAGAGATGAAGAACATGAAGGTAAGAATCCCAATGTATTTTGTTGGACTGTTTATTATGACTATAGGAATAGCACTTTCAGTCAAATCCAATCTGGGAGTGTCGCCGGTGAGCTCTATACCATATACGATGACATGTGTATGGGGAATCGAGATGGGAAAGGCAACGATCATATTCCATGCGGCATTGGTGCTTATACAGATCATTATACTTCGAAAGAATTTCAAACCGATAAATCTCCTTCAGATAGTGGTTGGAGTAGTATTTGGATACTTCACGACATTCTGCAATTATCTTGCCACATTTCTGCCATCAACAGATAACATAGTTGTCAGGGTTGTTTTGATGCTTGTGAGTACCATATTCATAGCAGGCGGAATATTCTTTTATCTGCCGGCGAATCTTATCCCACTTGCCGGGGAGGGTGTTATGCAGGCTGTCTCAGAGGTCACACACATTGAATTTTCAAAGGTAAAGATCGGATTTGACTGTTCTATGGTGGCTGTGTCGGTCGTAACATGTCTGATCTGCATACATAGTCTTGGAAGCGTGGGCGCCGGTACGGTTATTGCCGCATTCCTTGTTGGATTCAATCTGGGTAAGTTGAATAAGGCATTTGGCGGAAAACGAGATAAACTTCTTGGAAAGCACACATACACTGAGGAGGAAGTGCTCAGGGAAAGAATGGAGCAATTGCATTAGGACTTTTGGATAAAATTGTATCGTATAAACTATTTTATAATGGTAATCAAAATTACCAATTAGAACTGCAATCTGCCTGCATTGTATTTGAAGTCGTCGAAATCATCGGGTATCCGTGTGAGCTCGTCTACGTATGCCTGACTGTCGTATGGCTCATTTGCATTTATATGATGTTCCATATCTGTTATTTTCCCTTCATAAATGGCTAGTCTGGGGAGTTTTATTTGTTTGCTTTTGATATTACGTGGTGTATAATTTAGCCATACAAATTTTGGTTTGTTGTATGTGCAAAGGAGAATACAAATGATAACAGGGGATTTGAAGAATAAAATAGACAGTTTATGGGACATATTTGCCGCGGGTGGACTTGTCAATCCACTTGAGGTTATAGAGCAGATAACATATCTTATGTTTATCCATGATCTTGATGATGTGGACAACAAAAAGGCAAAGGAATGCGAGATGCTAGGGCTTCCGTTTAGCAGTATATTTGCTGATGAGGTGAAGATAGGAGACAGAAACATTGACGGAAAGCAACTCAAATGGTCTGTATTCAGGGATTTTCCTGCTGAGAAAATGTACAGTGTCATGCAGGAATGGGTTTTCCCATTTATAAAAAATCTTCATAGTGACAAGAACAGCGCATATTCAAAATATATGGATGATGCCATATTCAAGCTTCCGACACCGATTCTTCTTTCGAAGGTTGTTGATTCGCTGGATGAGATATATAAATTGATGAATGAAATCCAGTCAGTTGACGTGAGAGGCGATGTATATGAATATTTGCTTTCAAAGATAGCACAGTCTGGAAGAAACGGTCAGTTCAGGACGCCGAGACACATCATCCGTATGATGGTTGAGATGATGGATCCGGCAGCAGACGAGATGATATGTGATCCTGCGTGTGGAACATCCGGTTTCCTTGTTGCGTCAGGGGAGTACCTCAGAGAAAAGAAGAAAGAAGACATCTTTTATAACAAAGCAAATAGAGATCACTATATGAATCATATGTTCTATGGATATGATATGGATAGAACGATGCTTCGTATAGGTGCTATGAATATGATGACACATGGTATAGATAATCCATGTATTGAATATAGAGACAGCTTATCAGATCAGAATAGTGATAAGAATAAATATACACTTGTTCTTGCAAATCCACCGTTCAAGGGAAGTCTGGATGCTGAATCAGTTTCAGCAGATCTTCTCAAGATGTGCAAGACAAAGAAGACAGAATTGCTGTTCCTTACATTGTTCATAAGGATATTGCAGGTAGGCGGCAGATGTGCATGTATAGTTCCGGATGGAGTGCTATTTGGCTCGTCTGCAGCACATAAGGCAATCCGTAAAGAAATAGTGGAAAATCAGAAACTTCAGGCAGTCATCTCCATGCCATCAGGAGTGTTTAAGCCATATGCAGGAGTGTCAACTGCGATACTGATATTTACAAAGACAGATCACGGTGGAACGGACAAAGTATGGTTCTATGATATGACAGCAGACGGATACAGTCTTGACGATAAGAGAACACCGGTAAATGATAACGATATACCTGACATAATAGAGAGATTTGCACATCTTGACAAAGAAAATGACAGAAAGCGAACGGACAAGTCATTCTTTGTGTCAAAGGAAGAGATAGTGGACAATGCTTACGACCTCAGCATCAATAAGTACAAGGAAGTAGAGTATACACCAGTAGAGTATCCGCCTACATCTGAGATAATGGCAAATATAAGAGATTTGGAGAGACAGATAAGTCAGGAAATGGATGAACTTGAGAAATTGTTGGCTGATGATAACCAGTAATTTATTGAAAATATTAGGAAAGGGGAAAACAAACTCGACTTTAGCAAATTCGTATTTGTATGAGTAAATGACAATCGAATATATGTTTGACATGAAAGCGGTTGGATGCTAATATATTATTAAAAGGTGCTACCGATAGACGGTTAGCCCTGATATTACGCTTACAAAAAAGTAACCGCCAAGTTTTGTCAGGACAGGGCGGTTACTTTTTTGTCTTATTTCTTATCATTGCTCTTAGAGCCAACGGCATAACCAAGAGCAAAGCATGTAATGCATAAGCTGATGATGGCTATAAAAAGTTCCGTTGTAAGCATAAGCACAAACCTCCGTATAGATTTCCACAAGTGGATTTATCTATGTTAACACAGGCTATAAACTCCTGTGGCGAAGGCTAACCGCCTACCGAATAGGGTAGCACCAAATATACTATAACAAACATATGTTCGGCATACAACATAAAAATAAATGGCGAGCTTGTGGAATAGTGTAGATGAAATTGAAATTAGAAGATGTATGTGAAAGAGGTTCTTCTAGTTTAAAACAATCAGATATTTTGGGGATGACAGGTGATTATCCAATTTATGGGGCCTCGGGTTATATAGGAAATGTGGATTTTTATCATCAGGAAAAACCATATGTTGCTATTGTTAAAGATGGGGCAGGAATTGGAAGAACTACGTTTCATACGGCTAAATCGTCTGTTATTGGAACAATGCAATATCTTTTGCCAAAAGATAATGTGTTGCCAAAATATCTATATTATGTTGTAGGGCATATGCATTTGGAAAAGTATTTTTCTGGTGCGACAATACCTCATATTTACTTTAAAGATTATAAAAGTGAAGAGTTTAATTATGATTCACTCGATAAGCAAAAAAATATCGTGGAAATCTTAGGACGATGTGAAAAAGTAATTAGTGCAAGAAAAAGGGAGTTAGAGTTATTAGATAGCCTTATCAAAGCCCGATTTGTAGAGATGTTTGGTGATGTAAAATATGGATCTGAACGATGGGGAGGAAAGCCTTTTAAAGATATTACTATTAATCTTGATTCTAAGAGAAAGCCAGTAAAAGACGCAGATAGAAAAAGAATGCAAGGGATATATCCATATTATGGGGCAACTGGGATTGTAGATTACATAAATGATTATAGACAAGACGGTGACTTCCTTTTGATTTCTGAAGATGGAAAGGCTTTAGAATTGCGTAGTAAACCTATTGCTTTTTTAGCGTCTGGAAAAATATGGGTAAATAATCACGCGCATGTTCAGCAATGTACCGATGAATGTAATATGATTTATTTAATGTATCATATCAACTTCATGGATATTAGTATCTGGGTAACAGGAATTGATCAGAAGAAGTTAAATAGGGCAAATTTGGATACAATACCCATTGCCTTACCACCAATAGAACTTCAAGAACAGTTTGCCGCCTTCGTCCACCAAGTCGACAAATCAAAAGTTGTTGTACAAAAGGCCCTTGATGAGGCTCAGTTATTGTTTGATAGTTTGATGCAGAAATATTTTGGATAATAATTTATAGCATATGTTTGCTCAAAATGTGTTTAATGTATAGAAATAAGAATTAAATAAGGTTTGACTGGTGAAGGATGTTGGTAGAATCTGAAAGGAGAATACTAGCATGGAAGAAAAATTAGTCAAGATACTTAACGAGATGGCAGATTATCTGAATATATCTCAGATGAAGAAATTACAGGAGACGTTACTTAAACATTTGGCAGAGAATGAGGCTAAGACAGAAGAAATCCCTAATGTAGAATATTTGAAAATGTTTATTGACGCAAAGCAGATTGAGGGATGTTCTGAAAGAACTTTGCAGTATTATCGTGTTACTATTGAGCATATGCTTGGAAGTATTGACACACCTATCAGAAAGATAACGACTGACGAGATAAGAGGGTATCTTGTTGATTATCAGAAGGTTAATAATTGCAGCAAAGTAACTGTAGACAATGTCCGGAGAAATATGTCGAGCTTTTTTAGCTGGCTTGAAGAAGAGGACTACATACTGAAGAGTCCTATGAGGCGAATACATAAAATAAAGACGAAACAGCCAGTTAAGGAAACTATAACTGATGAAATGATTGAAAAACTTCGTGATAATTGTACGTGCGTCAGGGATCTTGCCATGATTGATCTATTGTATTCAACCGGTATACGAGTAGGCGAATTGGTAGGTTTAAATATATCGGATATTGATTTTGAAGAGCGGGAATGCATAGTATTCGGTAAAGGTGATAAGGAAAGAAGAGTTTATTTCGATGCAAAGGCAAAGCTGCATTTGCAAGAATATATAGAGAGCAGGACGGATGATAATCCAGCTTTATTTGTCACTCTTGATGCGCCGCATGCAAGATTAAAGATAAGTGGAGTTGAGATAAGAGTTAGAGAACTGGGAAGAAAATTGAATATAGACAAAATACATCCACATAAATTTAGAAGAACAATGGCAACCAGAGCTATCGATAAAGGAATGCCGATAGAGCAGGTGCAGAAGATATTGGGACACTCACAGATAGATACGACTATGCAGTACGCGATAGTTAATCAAAATAATGTAAAGGTATCGCATAGACGGTATATTGCATGATGTATTTGTTGTGGATATATATTTATGATTCACAAGCCTCAAATTCGTATTTGTATGAATGATGTGGATGAGATTACTAGATATATGTGATTTTCAAGGCGGTTCACAGCCACCTAAAGAAGAATGGTCGTTTGCTGAACAAGAAGGATATATTCGTATGCTTCAAATACGAGATTTTACACAAAGTGAAAAAGTGACACCTGAATATATTAAAATTAGTAATTGTATAAAAACTTGTACAGAGGATGATGTTCTTATAGCTAGATATGGCGCATCAATTGGAAAGGTTTTAACTGGCATAGCAGGTGCATATAATGTTGCGATAATGCGCACTATTCCTGATACAGATATAATTCGTAAAAGGTTTTTGTATTACTATTTGAAATCTTCGTATTTTCAGTACGCTATTTTAAATGTAGGCTCAAGGGCTGCTCAAGCAGGGTTTAATAAAACAGATTTGGCAAAATTGGAAATTACTTGTCCAGAGTTATCAAAACAGGATAAAATTGTAAAAATTTTGGAAAAAGTAGAATCCATTATCCAAAAGAGAAAAGATCAATTAAATGCACTAGATTATATTATCAAAGCCCGATTTGTGGAGATGTTTGGTGATGTTATTCATAATGATAGAAAATGGGAATGTAAGCAGTTTTCTGATATTACTACTTCAAGATTAGGTAAAATGCTCGATGCTAAACATCAGATAGGTACATGTAAATATCCTTATTTAGCTAATTTCAATGTTCAATGGTTTAGATTTGAATTAGGTAATTTGAATGAAATGGATTTTAATGAAAAAGATCGTGAAGAATTTTGTCTTGAGGATGGAGATTTACTTGTCTGTGAAGGTGGAGAGATCGGTAGATGTGCAGTTTGGCATAATCAGGTTAAGAAATGTTATTTTCAAAAGGCACTTCATAGGGTGAGATGCAACCAAAACATAATTTTACCAGATTATTTGTCATGGTGGTTTAAGTATAATTGTGAGAATGGTGGTTTTGCTGCTATTGAAGGAGCTAAGGCGACAATATCTCATTTGACCGGTGCTAAAATGAAAATGTTAGATGTGACAGTTCCGCCAATTGAGTTGCAAGAACAATTTGTAGACTTTATCAAACATGTCGACAAATCAAAATTGCTCTCTCTCATCAAACTACTGGAACAACTGATTACTTACCTATATAATGTGTTTATAATATACCGACAAGACAAAGGGGAGGAGGTAGAAAAATATGAATAATTTCGACTTCTTAAGGGATGAACCAAGATTTGCCGCATTTGCTGGGGTTGCAATATCGGCTGAGAGAATAATTCTTATAGATCCTGATGTGTGTATACTCAATTGCCGCAGGGCTATGGAGTTTGCAATAAAATGGATTTATTCAGTTGAGACTTCACTTGAAACGCCGTATCAGGATAATCTTCACAGTTTATTGAATTCAGAGGACTTCAGAGATTATGTGGGAAATGACCTGTGGAGACGATTGGATTATATACGAAGAAAAGGCAACAGTGTGGCTCACAATAACAGGCGTCAGGGATTTGACGAGGCTATGCTTTGCCTGGAGAATCTGCATATATTTATGGACTTTATTTCATGTTGTTATGTACGGGGATATGAGCAGAGAGAATTTGATAGAAATGCCATATTGAACAGACGTGAAAATGCCAAGAAATCTAGGGAGAATGCTGAGAATGCAAAGAGCCAGCTCAAAGAACAGGAAGAGTTGATTCGCCAGAATCAGGAAGAGATTGAAAGACAGAAGATAGATCTAAAGACATTGGCTGAGGAAAATGCAGATCTCAAGGAGAAGTTATCTGCACGCAGTCAGGTACAGAGGCAGCGTTATAAGCAGCATCCGCTTGATATATCTGAGTTCGAGACAAGGAAACTCTATATAGATGCTATGCTTGAGGACGCAGGATGGGTACAGGGATCAGACTGGATCGATGAAGTTGATGTTGATGGTGTTCCTAGCAGGTCAGGAAATGGACGGGTGGACTATGTGCTTTACGATGATACACAGATACCACTTGCTATTATAGAGGCAAAGAAGACATGTGTCGGAGTTGAGGCAGGCAGATATCAGGCGAAGAAGTATGCAGACAGCATTGAGAGAAAGTATGGCAGAAGACCTGTTATCTTCCTTACAAATGGGTTTGAGACGCATATTATTGATGGACAGTATCCGGAGAGAAAGTGTTCGTGCATTTACTCCAAAAGGGATCTGGAAAAGTGGTTTAATCTGAGGTCTATGAGGACAAGTCTCAGAAACGTAACGGTAGATAAGACAATTGCCGGACGTTATTACCAGGAGGCAGCGATAAAAGCAGTGTGCGATGCATTTGACCAGAAGAACAGAAGAAAAGCATTGCTTGTCATGGCTACAGGTTCTGGTAAGACACGAACAGTAATCGCACTTTGCAAGATACTGATAAATGCCGGATGGGTGAAGAATATTCTGTTTCTGGCAGATAGAAATTCGCTTGTTACGCAGGCTAAGCGTAATTTTGTGAATATGCTGCAGGATTTATCCTGTACGAATCTGGTGGAGGAGAAGAATAATTATAATGCAAGGTGTGTATTTTCCACATACCAGACCATGATCGGATGCGTTGACAGTGCAAGTGACAAGGGTGGAAGAATATTTACCTGCGGACATTTTGATCTGATCATATGTGATGAGGCGCACAGGTCAATATATAACAAGTATAAAGATATATTCACTTATTTTGATGCACCGCTTGTGGGACTTACGGCGACACCGAAGGATGAAGTGGACAAGAATACTTATGATATATTTGAACTTGCAAATGGAGTTCCTACATATGGCTATGATCTTGCACAGGCTGTTGAGGATGAATATCTTGTTGATTATATGACAATTGAGAGCAAGGTAAAGTTCCTTGATGAGGGAATTGTATATGAAGAACTTTCGGACGCAGATAAGGAAGAGTATGAGAAAACATTTGTGACAGAGTCTGGGGATGTACCGGATAAGATAGAGTCCGCTGCGCTTAATTCCTGGTTATTCAACAAGGATACAATAAGAAAAGTCTTACGTGTATTTATGGATAATGGAATCAAGATAGATTACGGGCAGAAGATAGGAAAAACAATAATATTTGCAAAGAATCATACTCACGCAGAGAAGATATTTGAAGTATTCAATGAGGAATATCCGCATCTTGTTGGGTACGCGGAAGTTATAGATAATCAGACAAAATTTGCGCAGAAAGCAATAGATGACTTTTCTGATCCTAACAAATTGCCACAGATAGCCATATCAGTTGATATGCTTGATACAGGAATAGATGTTCCAGAGATACTCAATCTGGTATTTTTCAAGAAGGTAATGAGTAAGGCAAAATTCTGGCAGATGATAGGAAGGGGAACCAGACTTTGCGAAGGACTGCTGGACGGTAAAGATAAAGAGTTGTTCTATATATTTGATTTCTGTAGTAACTTTGAGTTCTTCAGGGTAAAGAAAAAGGGCAAAGAGGCTGTAAATGTGATGCCTATACAGGGTGCGATATTCCAGAGAAGATTTGAGATAGCGTATAAGCTGCAGTCACTTACTGATAGGGACGGCAGGGTGAATTTCTTCTTGGAAAAACTGATATCTGACATGAGCAGTGAAGTGCAGAGATTGTCGAGGGATAACAGGGATAATTTTATAGTAAAGCAGCATCTGAGATATCTGGACAAATACTCGGATGAAGTTAACTACCAGAAAATAACGTTCCCTGATGTCAATATCGTAAAGGAAGAGGTATCGCCTTATATCATGGCAGATGGTGATGAGCCGAGTGCTTTGAGATTTGATGCGCTTATATATGGCTTGGAGCTTGCACATGTGGCGGGAAAGAATGACGAGAGAGCAAAGAGAGATCTTATAAAAAGGGCTAATGCACTTTCAAGACTTATAGGAAAACATATTGATGAGATTGATTGCAGAAAAGAAATCATAGATAAAGTATTGTCGGATAGCTATGTAGATGGTGCTGGAATTATAGAGTTCGAAGAGATAAGGACAGGACTTAGGGATATCATGAGCTTTATAAAAAGCACAGTACAAACATACGACACTAACTTTGATGATGATATCCTATCTACTGACTGGCATGAATCAGAACTTGAGAACGATGATCTGAAGAATTATAAAGCAAAGGCTGAATTCTATATAAAACAGCATCAGGATAATATTGTAATTGCAAAACTCAAGACAAATAAGCCACTTACTACTGGGGATGTGAAGGCACTTGAGGATATCCTTTGGAATGAGATTGGAACGAGAAAGGATTATGAGGGTGAGATCGGTGACAAGCCTCTTGGTGAATTTGTCCGTGAGATAGTAGGGCTTGATATGAACGCTGCAAAGGAGGCGTTTAGTGAATATCTGAATGAAACAAATTATGACAGCAGGCAGATATACTTTGTCAATCAGATAGTTGAGTATGTGGTGCACAATGGAATGATAAAGGATATGTCAGTGCTGATGGAGTCGCCATTTACAGACAGGGGAAGTATAACGGATATATTTAACGCGTCTGTATGGATGGGCATAAAGAAAGTAATAGATCAGATAAATGCAAATGCTAATGTGGCTTAACAGACGCTATTATTCAATATGTGCAATTTTGCACAAGTTGAACATTTATTTCAGTATGTGCAATTTCTGCACAATGTGAATATACATATAACAAGATTTCGGGGGAATCACATGACTTTATACATGAACATAAAACAGCTCGGCAAGCGGAAGAACACAGTGCACAAGGTCCCATTTGAATATGACACAGCACCGAGCACGCTGCGGGAACTCATAACAGAGACAGTAAAGATCTGCGTGGCACAGTACATATCCCGCATGGATCGCGGCGATGCAGTGCTGACAGATGAACAGATCGATGATATGGGAAGAATAGGAAAGATAGCGTTCGGGATCGTCTATGGGGAGAAGAAACCGGATGTGGATGAAGCAGTGAAGACAGCCATTCAAGGATTTGAGGATGGGCTGTTCAGAGTGTTCCGCGGTATGGATGAATTAACGGAGCTGGACAGGGAAGAGAAGTTTAACGAAGGGGATGAGATCACATTTATCCGCCTCACAATGCTGGCGGGCAGAATGTGGTAGAACATAAAGAAAGGGGTTACAATGGCAGAGGACAAGAAGACAAGGCTTGAGCTTGAGGAGCAGAAGAAGATCGCAGATGAAGTGAGAGAGGTATTTGACGAGAATTCCACGAAACTCAGAAAGAGCTATAGTGCGGATGCGCAGAAGCTTCTTAAGGAGATGGATAATTACTATGGAGATGTAAAAGAGTCAATGATCGGCAAGAGACTTGAGACATTTCTTGAGAATGAAAAGAATGTTCCTTCGGAATTCTTCAGGAACGAGCTGAAGCATTTGCCGGGGTGGGTGCCAGATCATCTGATGGAAGATTTCTACACTTCTATAGACAGCATAATCAAGTGGCAGACAAGCCAGTATTATTACAGAAGAACCATGCGAACGAAGAGGTATGGGGCATTTCTTGACAGATATTTCAGGATCATGAATGAATATCACTCCATGGGGATATACGGATGCGACATAGTATCTCTCTACAAGGAGAAATTACCGCAGGATATATTGTGCTATTACAGGGATGGCAGCAGCAATGGGTATAGAATAGTATCTGAATATTGGATACAGGCGGAGCTCGACAGGGGGAATGCAGAGCTTGAGGAAGTGCTCATGGACATCATGTTCGGTGAGAGTGCGCAGGCAAGGCTCACGACAAATATCCTCAGGGGAATATATATGAGTTCCAACACAAGACTCCATGAGGCTGTAGGCAAGCTGCTCGTTGCGGCAAAGCTTCAGGAGGGACTCAGGCAGGCGATCTGTGAGAACATGGATTATGGAACGGCAGGTGCATTTATGACCCTGTTCCATGTGATAAAGGAGAATGATCTTCTGAGATTCTCATCTGTCATGAGGGCTGTAGCCACCTGGACGGGACTTGTGGCTGACGAGGAGAGCAAGCTTGACCGTATACAGAAGAAACAGCTGCTTCTTATAGATACATATCTGAATGATGAAAATGCAAGGCGTGAAGCTTTATCCGGCGAGGATGCCATGCAGATCTATCTTGCGCTGTGGAGCTATGGTTTCTTTGATGTGGACGAGGCATGCCATGTGATGAACAAGCTGGCGATTGATGGCAGCAGACACCAAAGACTGGTATTTGGCACATATATCAGGGCAATGAGTCTGGGAAAGGTGTACACACACAGCGTTGCAAAGGAATTTATCAAGAGATTCCCAGACGAGATGGACACCATGGCGGTCATCATGCCAAGCTTTATGTCGGATTACCAGCCTTATATGAATAGTCTCATATATAAAGACGGCAGATCGTACAACAATGAACTTAAGAAAATGACATTTGCCGAGGTGGACAAATATTTTGACAACAGGAAAGAATGTCAGGAGATGTACGATATCCTCATGGGCATACTTGAGCGCATGCCAAAGAAGAGGCTTGAGTTTGATCCGTGTGTATTTCCATGGAATGCCGAATATCTGGACAGATCCGCAATTATCATGAGACTTGCGGTCTGTGCAAGCGCTCTAAAGGACGAGGACAAGATCACGCACATAGCGGAGATGGTTCCTGAGATAGATTCCGCAAGATATAGCAGAGATGCGCTTCTGCTTCTGCTTGTAAGGCAGCCGGCAAATGACAGGCAGCGTGCCATACTGGTGGACGCAGTTGCCGACAAGGAGACATATACCAGAAACAAGGCGGCGATGATCGTTAAGGATATGAAACTTTCGCCGGAGAATTATGTACAGCTTGAGAATATGCTCAAGTACAAGAAGTCAGACATAAGGGAGACTGTACTGTCTATACTTTATAAACTTGACGGTGATGACATGGATGATCTCATCGGAAGACTTCTCACAGATGCCAAGGAGGAGAAGAGAACAGCGGGACTTGACCTGCTGCTCCAGCTCAAAAATGATGAGAACAGGCAGAAACTTTTTGCAGATTGTGTTGGTCATATAGACGCTATGCAGAGAGAGTCTGCGAATGGAAGATCCAGTGTTACAACTAAGGAGCAGATTCTTATACGTGAGATTAAAAATGTTGGTAAGGAAAGAGCCGGTGCAGATGAGGGATATGGACTTTATGATGTAAATGCGGACTATGAGCCGGCATTTGACAAGAGTTATCTGGCTGAGTGCTTTGAGCTTTACAAAAAGTATTTCCCTGAAAGCGGAATTGCAAATGGTGATCTGTGCAGGACTGCCAAGAGCGAGGGTGCATTTGCAAAACTCAAATCAAAGCTCCTGCCTAAAAAGAAAGATACAGCAGCTGATTCAGAAGTAATAAATATATTAAGAAAATTTGATGCATTTGTGGATGAACACAAAAATGATGAGTATGAGATGGCTGACGGAGAGATCGGCCTGCTTGGTGAGGCAGGTGGGAAAATATATGTGAACCGTGACAAGGTGGCATGTGAGGAATTGTGGGTAGATTTCTACGAGAAAAATATTCAGACTCCGTATATGTGCATGCAGCTCTATGTGTATCTGAATGGCTACAACAGTGACAAACAGGATTTCAAGAAGTACTGCGAGAGCTTTATGTTGGATATGTTTGGAAATATATATATAGAAGAATGTCCGGCATTCGGATATCTTGCCATTGTCAGAGCTGTAATTGGATTCCTGTATAGAAGATATGTGATGGATAGTGACAAGATGAGACTTGCCGTTGTGGCAGCAGACTATCTGCTTGGAAGAAGTGATGAGCTCATATATACATTTGGCGGGAATAAAGGTGGCAGCAGTATATCTGGTGATGATTCAAAGGTATATCACAGAAGTGTGCTCACAAATGAGCAGATCATGATAATAACAAGGTGGCTTGCGATCGATGGTGACAGCGATATATTGGACGTAAAAGAGGATTCTGACGAGGCAAGGCAGAATGAAGAGGATTTCAGGCATTTGTTTCCATACAACTATGCCATTGCAAAGTGCCATAACTTTAATATACCTTCAGACGTTGTAAATGATAGAAATTCATATTACTGGGTACACACAGGAAGTGTCATGCCGGTTCCTGGTCTCCTGAACTATATTGCCGCATACAGCCGTGGTATTATATCTAGGGATTATATGTACAAGATGGCATTTGAGGGGAATTCCCTGGATAGGAGCCTCAAATGTGTATCTGACGTGATGCGTTTTATAACGGAGCGCAATAGGAAGGTGCAGACCAGAGGCTATGAGTGGGGATATACGGAGCGTGAAAGGCTGAGGAGTGTGCGGCAGATACTTCTTCACAGTCCGGAAGGAGAGTTCTCGGAGACGGACGAGAAAAGGCTGGATATAGCTAAGAAGCTGTACACTGATATGTCTGAGCTTGTGCTTTCTGCAGAGCTCACAAGGGGAGATACAGAGACAGAATTCTCTCCATATATATACGGGCTTACAAGAATATTCGGAGCGGAGTATTTTGTCAGGATACTGTCAGCCCTCGGCAAAGAGACCCTGGAGAGATCAACGTATTTCAATACCGGTTATTACTATAACCGTCAGAAGGTCAGCAAGAAGAATAGTATGTCGCATCTTCTTCAGGCGTGTGTGCCTGATGCAAATGACAGTGCGGAGACTTTGAAGGCCTATCTTACAGGTACGGATATAAGTGATGCCAGGCTTATAGAGGCGGCTATGTATTCTCCAGAGTGGATAGATATAGTTGGAGAGTATCTTGGATGGGATGGATTTACTGCGGGATGCTATTACTTCATGGCGCACATGAACGAGTCATTTGATGACAAGAGAAAGGCTATGATAGCGAGATTTACACCGCTTGAGGTGGATGAGCTGAACGACGGCGCATTTGACAGGACGTGGTTTACCGAAGTCTATGACAGATTGGGTGACAAGCGTTTCCAGCTGATATACAAGGCGGCGAAATACATTTCAGATGGTGCAAAGCACACCAGGGCGAGAAAATATGCGGATGCGGCGCTTGGCAAATATGATGAGCCCGAGCTGATAGCTGAGATCGAGGCAAAGAGAAACAAGGACCTGCTCATGGCGGTGGGAATCCTGCCGATAGAGAATGAGGAGCAGATAAAGGACAGATACATGTTCCTTCAGAAGTTCAAGAAGGAGAGCAGGCAGTTCGGAGCACAGAGGAGAGCCAGCGAGGCGGCAGCAGTTTCTACAGCTATGCGCAATATGGCGATCAATGCCGGATATCAGGACGTGACGAGACTTACCCTACGTATGGAAAGCCTTGTGGTTCAGGGCATGACAGAATATTTTCAGCCGCATGAGGTCGGAGAAGTGACCGTATGGCTTGAGATGGAGGACGGCGGCAAATGCGCTGTCATCTGTGAGAAGAACGGCAAACAGTTAAAGTCCGTTCCGGCAAAGATCAAGAAGGATGAGTATGTATTGGCTCTGATGGATGCCAAGAAGCAGATGGCGGAGCAGTCAAGGCGTACAAAGGCGATGCTTGAGGATGCGATGGAGAGTCAGGAGGAATACACCTGGGCTGAGATCAGGGGCATGCTGGAGAATCCTGTTATACATGACATGGTAGCTGCGCTGGTGTTCAAGGTGTCGGAGCCGGATGGCGTGAAGGCAGAGCTTGATAATGCGGCTGACAGTATTATGTCAGGGATAAATGAACTTGATGATAGCAAGAATATTGATTTGAGGAATAACAGCGATGCTGGTGATGTGCAGTTAGATAATGCAAGAGGCGAAAGTGCTGGCGTACCTAGTCAGAATGTAGTTCTTGGATTTGCAACTAAGGATGGATTCAATGTGTTTGTTGAAACAACCGCTGGTGATGAAAACAAACATTTGTCAGACGACACCAAGCTCACAGTTGCACACCCATTCCACATGTACACAGCAGGCAGGTGGCACGACATACAAAAGTATGTATTTGACAACAAGATCGTTCAGCCGTTCAAGCAGGTGTTCAGAGAACTCTATGTGAAGACCGAAGAGGAGATGAACATGGAACATTCTCTCAGATACGCGGGCAATCAGATCCAGCCGAAGAAGACACTAGGCTGCCTGAAGTCAAGACACTGGGTGGCTGATATAGAGGATGGACTTCAGAAGGTGTACTACAAGGAGAATATAGTAGCGCGGATCTACGCTCTTGCAGACTGGTTCTCACCTGCAGATATAGAATCACCGACGCTTGAATGGGTGGTATTTTCGGATAGAAAGACAGGAAAGGATCTCAAGATCAAGGATATCCCAGATATCATATTCTCTGAGGTCATGAGGGATGTGGACATGGCGGTTTCCGTGGCACATGCCGGAGGCGTGGATCCAGAGACCTCACATTCGACTGTTGAGATGCGAAAGGCGATAGCAGAATTTACCATGCCGCTTTTCAGACTGACAAATGTCACATTTACAAAGAACCATGCAGTGATAGAGGGCAAGCGCGCCAATTATACAGTCCATCTTGGAAGTGGAGTGGTACATCAGGAGGCAGGTCCTATGATAAATGTACTTCCTGTACACTCACAGAGGAGGGGCAGAATATTCCTGCCATTTGTGGATGATGATCCAAAGACATCGGAGGTGCTCACGAAGATACTGTTCTTTGCCGAGGATAATAAGATCAAGGATCCTTATATACTGGGACAGATCGAGGCGTAGTGTCAGCGCAATGATAAGATGATGATTCAGAATGTATCTTGTCAGTGGCTTGCATGATTATGTGTAGAGGTTGATATAGTGGTGGAAAAAGGATTGTTTGCAAGATTAAAGTCAAAACAAAAGGGGAACGCAGAGCTGTTCCCCTATGATGAGGCAAAACACGAGGCTGTCATTAGATGCTCCATCTGCACCGGAGAACAGGTCGCCGGATTCAGGAGCAGAGAGGACGGGAACTTTGTGGGTGTGATGGTGATACAATCAGAGAAGGATCTTGAGAGTTTTAAGAGACTTTACCGGGTGGATGACGTGAAAAAGATATATTGAATACAGTTTGTAAAACTATCGCTGTAGCGATATAACAAACATACAGGGTTTTGTGTTGTAAGACGGAGGATTTGCTGCAAATATAAATATAATTCACTTTGTCAAGAAAAAACACTTGACAACCCACCCTGCCTGTATTAGAATAGCCCATGGTAAAGCAAAAACACTTTACATGCAAGTGCGTTACGGAGAGTTTGTTATGGAGAAGATAGTCAGACAGTCTATGTTATATGATTTTTATGGTGAGCTGCTCACAGAGCATCAGAAGAGCGTGTACGAGGATGTCGTGAACAATGACATGTCTTACTCAGAGATAGCGAGACTCAACAACATAAGCAGACAGGGCGTATATGATATGGTAAGGCGCTGTGACAAGATCCTCGAGGAGTATGAGGAGAAGCTTATGCTGGTACATAAGTTCATGAAGGCACAGGAACAGGTTCAGAAGATCAAGGAATGTGCGGATGAGCTTAAGACGATGAACTCGGATGAACGGCTTGCGGGCAGAATTGAAGATATAGTGAATTATTCAGATAAGATACTCGAAGATTTCTGATGATAGATAATATCAGAAGGGAGAATGTCTATGGCATTTGACAGTTTATCAGATAAACTGCAGAACGTTTTTAAGAAGCTGAGAAGCAAGGGCGTACTTACTGAGGATGATGTCAAGGAGGCCATGAAGGAAGTCAAGAGAGCACTTCTCGAGGCGGATGTCAACTTCAAGGTCGTAAAGTCATTTGTCAAGTCGGTGAGTGACAGAGCTGTAGGAGAGGAAGTCCTCAAAGGTCTGAATCCTGGACACATGGTCATCAAGATCGTTAAGGAAGAGATGGATAAGCTCATGGGCTCTGAGATGACAGAGATCAAGCTTAGACCATCCAATGAGATCACGATCATCATGATGTGTGGACTTCAGGGAGCAGGTAAGACCACCACGGCGGCAAAGCTTGCATATCAGTTCAAGAACAAAGGCAAGAAGCCACTTCTTGTGGCATGTGATGTATACAGACCGGCGGCTATCAAGCAGCTGCAGGTGAATGGTGAGAAGGTTGGAGTTCCCGTGTTTGCCATGGGAGACAACAACAAGCCATTGGATATTGCGAAGGCGGCTATACAGCATGCAGCCAAGAACAATATCAATCTGGTGTTCCTTGACACCGCAGGACGTCTTCATGTTGATGAGGACATGATGAACGAGCTTGCAGAGATAAAGGAGAATCTGGACATTGCCTACACCATACTGACTGTGGATTCCATGACAGGTCAGGATGCGGTAAATGTAGCGACAACGTTCAATGATAAGATAGGTATAGATGGTGTCATCCTCACAAAGCTGGATGGTGATACCAGAGGCGGTGCCGCACTGTCGATCAAGGCAGTAACGGGCAAGCCGATCCTGTACTCAGGTATGGGAGAGAAGCTTACAGATCTGGAACCATTTTACCCGGATCGTATGGCGAGCCGAATCCTCGGAATGGGTGATGTAGAGTCACTTATAGAGAAAGCCCAGTCGGCCATCGACGAGGAGAAGGCTAAAGAGATGGAACAGAAGTTCCGCAAAGCAAGTTTTGATTTCAACGATTTTCTTGATCAGATGGCTCAGCTCGAGCAGATGGGCGGCATGCAGGAGATCCTTTCCATGATGCCTGGCATGGCAAGTCAGATGAAGAATGTTGAGATAGATGAGAACGCTGCTAAAACACCAAAAGCAATCGTTCTGTCCATGACACCTAGAGAGCGTTCACTCCAGGATCCGATATCGCCATCCAGAAAGAAGCGTATCGCAGATGGAGCCGGTGTCCAGATAGCAGATGTCAATCGTTTCCTTAAACAGTTTGAACAGTCTAAGAAGATGATGAAGCAGATGTCAGGCATGATGGGCGGAAAGAGAAGACGCGGTGGTTTTAAAATGCCTTTTGGCTTAAGATAATTAATATTTAGGAGGAACAAGAACAATGGCAGTAAAGATTAGATTAAGAAGAATGGGTTATAAGAAGCATCCTTTCTACAGAGTGATCGTAGCAGATTCAAGATCACCAAGAGATGGTAGATTCATCGAGGAGATCGGAACATATGATCCTAATCAGGAGCCATCTGTAGTAAAGATCGACGAGGAGGCTGCTAAGAAGTGGTTAGCTACAGGAGCACAGCCAACTGAGTCAGTTGCAAAGTTATTAAAGCAGGCAGGTATCGAGAAGTAATTTTACGGATGTATCAGCTTTTCTATGAAAAGCTGATATGCAGCGCCAGCCATCGACGAAGTCGATTTTGCATGGCTGGTGTTCCATTTGGGAGGTATAGAGATGAAAGATTTAGTAGAAATCATTGCAAAGTCCCTAGTAGATCATCCTGAGCAGATAGCTGTAACCGAGACTGAAGAAGACGGCATAATAAAGATAGACCTTACTGTCGCACCAGAGGACATGGGTAAGGTAATCGGCAAGCAGGGCAGAATAGCCAAATCCATCCGTACAGTTGTCAAGGCAGCTGCTTCAAAGGGTGATAAGAAGGTTGTCGTTGATATTAAGTAGAACTGCATAAGCAGGATAAGTGGTATTTCTTAATCTTCATATGACAGAGGATTTTATTACCGAGTTAAGAGGGGGAGTTTATACTCCCCCTTATATTATATATGAGTTATATATAGGAGATAGAATGGAACACAACACAGAAGACAGACTCAGAGTAGGAGTGATAACCTCAAGCCATGGTATAAAGGGCGAGGTTAAGGTATATCCGACAACGGATGACAATGATCGTTTCAAGACCTTGAAGAAGTGCTATCTGTCAAATGGCAGAGAGACTTTGGAGGTTAATTGTACATCTTGCAAATTTTTGAAAAATATGGTTATTCTTAAGTTCAAAGAATACGATAACATAAATGATATAGAGCGTTTTAAGAACTATGACATACTTGTTGACAGGGAGGATGCAGTTCCTCTCATGGATGGAGAGTTCTTCATCTGTGATGTCCTTGACGCTGATGTATATGATCAGAATGACGAGCACATAGGAATCCTTGACGACGTGCTGGAGACTCCGGCAAATGATGTATTTGTCGTTAAGAAGGATGATGGCAGCGAGATCCTAATACCTGTAGTACCGGATTTCGTGTTCGATGTTGACACAGAGAATAAGAAGGTCAAGGTCAGAACATTTGAGATGGTAGAAGCAGATGATTCAGATGACGAGGATTGATCGCATACAGACGTTTGGTGAGATGATGAACATATACTAGGAGCGGACTATGAATTTTTATATTTTGACACTTTTCCCCGAGATGGTTATGAATGGACTTTCAACGAGTATCACGGGAAGGGCCATAGAGTCGGGAAAACTTCATATAGAAGCTATAAATATAAGACATTACACCCAGGATAAACACAATCATGTGGATGATTACCCATATGGGGGAGGCGCAGGCATGGTCATGCAGGCGCAGCCTGTGTATGATGCATACACGGCACTGGTGGAGAAGCTTGGCAGAAAACCATGGGTCATATATATGACTCCGCAGGGAAGAACCTTCAATCAGGGTATTGCACAGGAGCTCTCGGAGAAGGAGGACATAGTTCTTCTGTGTGGCCATTACGAGGGAATAGATGAGAGGGTCCTTGAGATGATAGTCGATGACTATATGTCCATAGGCGATTTTGTGCTGACTGGCGGAGAACTTCCAGCCATGGCTATCGTGGATGCTGTGTCTCGTCTTGTTCCAGGGGTTCTGAATAACGAGGACAGTGCTGAGATAGAGACTTTTTATAACAA
Organism: Coprococcus sp. RTP21428st1_C9_RTP21428_210409; assembly: GCF_040227395.1. Classification (NCBI taxonomy): domain Bacteria; kingdom Bacillati; phylum Bacillota; class Clostridia; order Lachnospirales; family Lachnospiraceae; genus Coprococcus; species Coprococcus sp. RTP21428st1_C9_RTP21428_210409. Next base: position 24,869 of record NZ_JBEHVV010000014.1, on the reverse strand, counting down.
TCTGCTTGAGTATCCGCAGTATACCAGACCTCCTGAATTCATGGGGAAGAAGGTCCCGGATGTACTGCTTTCGGGCAACCATAAGCTCATAAATGAGTGGCGACTTGAACAGTCTATCACCAGGACGAAGGAGCACAGGCCAGACATGTACGAGAAGTATATGATCGAGAATCCTCCTAAGGAGAAAAAGAAACGAAGAAAATAGCAGGTTGCCACCTGTGGTCTTAAGGTGGTATACTAAGAGATGGCAGAATTCGAGGTTATTCGAATTCTGCCATAACCTTGTGGAGACGCGACTGCAGGGCATACACAAATACAAGGAAGAACAAGGAGACAAAAGATTATGAAACGCAGATTACTTATGACTATGATGGCTATGGTTCTTGCATTCTCATTTACAGGATGTGGAAACAAGAAGGCAGACGAGACGACGGCAACCACAGAGGCTGCATCAGAGGTGAAGGATGAGTTCATCAAGTTTGTTGGAACAGATATCCCTAAGATGGATACAGAGGAAGCGGAGATCATGAAGAAGTTCAACTCATATTTTGCTGAGGGAACTGCTGTTGATACAGATGCTCTGCTCAAGGATTTGACAGACAATCTGCTTCCAAATTATAAGACATTTCTTGACGACATACAGGCTATAGAAGTCAAGACCGACGAGGTGAAGGCGCTCAAGGATCAGTATTATGATGCCATGAATGCACAGTATGAGGCTATGCAGAAGGTTGAGGCTGCTGTTAAGGATAAGAACAAGGACATCCAGACAGAGGCACAGAAGCTTCTCTCAGACGCCCAGAGCAAGTATACAGCATACAATGACGCGGTATATGCACTTGCCCAGAAGGAGAATGTAACGTTGAACGGCGAGATAGCAACAACTGCAACCAGTGAGGCAGGAAGCACAACAGAGGCCAACACAGAGGCTATAGATCCAAGCGAGGCCATGACAGATGAGGTTGAGACAACAGAGGCAGCGCAGTAGTATTTAAGATATAGAAGAATATTTTGAAAAGCAGTGGATACATGAGTGTGTTCACTGCTTTTTTGCTGTGGTATACTGTAAAAAATATGCTCAGTTCACATTTTTTACAAATATCAATGTTATATTGAGATAAATTGGATATTATTCTATATGTGGAGGTACGATATGGATTCAATAAAGGTTCTTATGGTTGATGATGAGAGCAGAATGAGGAAGCTTGTCAAGGACTTCCTCACAAGAGAGGGGTATATGGTTCTTGAGGCCGGAGATGGTGAACAGGCCCTGGATATATTCATGAATGACAAGAATATATCTCTTGTAATACTTGATGTCATGATGCCTAAGATGGACGGATGGGAGACTCTTAAGGAGATAAGAAAGTTCTCACAGGTTCCGGTTATCATGCTTACCGCGAAGGCAGATGAACGCGATGAGCTCCAGGGCTTTGATCTGGGAGTAGATGAGTACATAACGAAGCCGTTCAGTCCCAAGATACTTGTTGCCAGAGTTGCAGCGATACTCAGAAGAACAACGGATGCCGCTTCAGATGAGAAGCTTGTAGCCGGAGGTATTGAGATGAATCTGTCGGCTCATGTGGTGACGATAGATGGCAAGCCGGTTGAGCTCAGCTTCAAGGAGTTCGAGCTGCTTCAGTATTTTATCACGAACAAGGGCGTGGCATTGTCGAGAGAGAAGATACTCAACAATGTATGGAACTATGATTACTTTGGCGATGCCAGAACCATAGACACGCATGTCAAGAAGCTCAGAAGCAAGATGGGAGATAAGGGCGAATATATCAAGACTATATGGGGAATGGGCTATAAATTCGAGGTAGAGTGATGAAGAAATCAAAAAGGACATCGATCAGGACCAAGATAACGTTGTCTCTGGTTGCGACCATACTTATCATGGTGGTTATGTCGTGTGCTATAACCATGATCTTTATCAAGAAGTATTTCTATCACAGCATGGAACAGATGCTGCTGGATACATACAATTCCTGCAATGAACTGTTCGGACGGGATGAGGATATAGACAGTAAAGAGCTGGCGAATGATGTGATCAATCAGTCAGGTGCGATGATATTTATCTTTGACAGTGTGAATATGCATGTGTACACGACGGTTAACGAGGAGGCTGCGGTATATAACAATCTGTCATTTATAGCAGACTACTTCAATTACAGCGGTGGAAAGAATCCGGACAATCCGAAGATAAAGAGAAAGCAGATTGAGAAGACAGATAAATATGATATACAGATCACAAATGACAGGAATACAGGCAACAGCTATTATGACGTTGTCGGATTCCTTGACAATGGTTTTGTTGTCATCATCAGAAAACCTATTTCCAGTGTGGACTCAACGATAGTTACATCTTTGAAGTTCTTTTTATTGGTGTTCTCAGTGGTGGCACTGCTTGGATTTGTGATGGTTTATTTTATAAGCAATGCGGTTGCAAAGCCGATAAAGAATCTTGCGTCGGTTGCCAATCGTATGGCACAGCTTGATCTCGATGTGAAGGTGGATCACGCATCCAACGATGAGATTGGTGAGCTGGCGGACAGTATGAACGAGATGTCATATCAGCTGAGAAACACGCTGACAGAGCTTCAACAGGCAAATGCTAAGCTGCAGACGGATATTGATGAGAAGGTACAGATAGATGAGATGAGGAAGGAGTTCCTGTCCCATGTGTCCCATGAACTCAAGACTCCTATAGCTCTCATACAGGGATACGCCGAGGGCCTTAAGGACAATGTTATAGAGGATGATGAGAGCAAGGAGTTTTACTGTGATGTCATTCTGGACGAAGCTGGCAAGATGAATAAGCTTGTCAGACAGTTACTTGATCTGAATGAGCTTGAATTTGGAGTGGACAGGGTTCATCCTGTGGTATTTGACATAGATGCACTCATAAAGAATGTAGTGGATTCATCATCCATTCTGGTGGAGCAGAACCATGCGGAAGTTGAGCTGGCGGATGAGCTGAATGATGTGTGCAACGTATATGCAGATGAGTTCATGATAGAGCAGGTATTCACCAATTATTTTACAAATGCACTTCATTACTGCAACGATGGAGGCAAGGTCAGAGTGTGGACGGCGAATAAGGACTATGATCAGCCGAGAAGGACTGAGGATGGACTCGTCACAGGCAACTTGAGAGTATTTGTATATGATGAGGGACCGAACATTCCTGACGATGAGCTTGATAAGGTATTCATTAAGTTCTACAAGGTGGACAAGGCGAGGACGAGAGAGTATGGTGGAAGCGGTATTGGACTTTCTATAGTTGCGGCGTCCATGGCGGCTCACAACAAGAACTATGGTGTTTACAATGTGGAGAATGGAGTGGTATTCTACTTCGACCTTGATATCATACAGCAGGATGATGGCGAACCGGAAATGATACCGGAGAATAGCGCAGATAACACGTCAGAACAATAAATACTTTGCAAGGAGGAAACTTTTAGGCTATAATTCTAAGGGTTTCCTTTTTCTGTTGGATTCTGGCATCTGCAAATATATTTATAAAATGGGAGAAGATTATGTCATATAGTGCAAAAAACATTGAGGTGTTAAAGGGACTTGAGCCGGTAAGACTGAGACCGGGAATGTACATCGGCAACACAGGGCGAAGCGGACTGAACCACCTCATACAGGAGCTTATAGACAACTCGGTGGATGAGCATCTGGCGGGGTATTGCAACAATATATGGGTGAGCATCAACGAGGATGGCTCGGCAACCGTGTCTGACGATGGACGAGGCGTTCCTGTCGATATACATGAGCAGGAGGGAATTCCTGCGGAGCGTGTTGTATACACAGTGTTGCATGCAGGTGGCAAGTTTAACAGCTCCACCTACAAGATAAGCGGCGGACTTCACGGAGTAGGTTCTGCAGTTGTAAATGCACTGTCTAACAAGCTTATAGTAGATGTTGCCAGGGATGGCTACCTTTATCACGATACATACGAGAAGGGAATACCGACAACTGAACTTGTTGACGGTATGCTTCCAAAGACAAAACTCAAGGAAAAGAGAACAGGTACGACGGTAACACTCTATCCTGATGATACAATATTTGAGACAGTAAAGTTCAAGGCGGACGCCATCAAGCAAAGGATTAAAGAGACAGCATATCTGAATCCGAATCTTACGATCACATTCCAGAACAAGAGGGATGGCGAGGAGCCTATAGTGTTCCATCAGCCAGGGGGACTTGCAGCATTTGTTGAGGATATATCCCAGGGACTCACACATACATCACCGGTTGTCGCCATATCGGGTGAGAAGGACGGAATCGCCGCAGATATCGTATTTCTGATGACGGAGGACGGCGAGGAGAATATCATAGGATTTACCAACAATATCACGAATCCTGAAGGTGGAACCCATGTGACAGGATTCAAGTCAGCATTTGCCAAGCTTATCAATAATTATGCGAGAAATGAGCTTGGAACTCTGAAAGAGAAGGATTCCAATCTGACAGGTGCAGATATAAGATCTGGCATGCAGGCTATCATATCCGTGAAGCATCCGGATCCTCAGTTCGAGGGACAGACTAAGACAAAGCTTTCCAACACGGACGTGTCAAAGGCCATCGACGATATCGTGAAGGAACAGCTCACAGTTTATTTTGACAGAAATTATGATGTGCTGAAGGATATAGTGGACAGGGCGGTGGCTCTCTCCAAGAGAAAGGCGCTTGAGAAGTCCAAGATCAATATAAACAAGTTTTCATTTGAGGGAAATGGCAAGCTTGCAAAGCAGGAGTCCTCAGATTCGTCTAAATGCGAGATATTCATAGTCGAGGGAGATTCGGCGGGAGGCTCAGCCAAGACCGCGAGAAACAGAAAGTATCAGGCAATACTTCCACTTAGAGGTAAGATACTCAACGTGGAGAAGAAGCCTGTTGCAAAGGTGCTTGAGAATGCCGAGATCAAAGCACTCATCAATGCATTTGGCTGTGGCTTCATGCAGGGATACGGCAATGATTTCGATATAAGCAAGCTGAATTACGACAAGATAATCATCATGACTGATGCCGATGTGGATGGTGCCCACATAGCGACACTTCTGCTTACATTCTTCTATAGATTTTACCCTGACCTTATCAGCGAGGGACATATATACATAGCTATTCCGCCTCTCTACAGAGTTGGCGAGGGCAAGAACATCAAATATCTGTACTCAGATGATGAGCTTGCAAAGTACAGAAAGACACACACGAACAAGTTCACGATCCAGAGATACAAGGGACTCGGTGAGATGGATGCAGACCAGCTCTATGAGACGACCATGAACCCTGAGACAAGACTTTTAAAGCAGGTATCAGTGAACAGCCGTGTTGAGGCAAATCAGCTCACACAGACGCTCATGGGAACTGAGGTTGCGCCTAGAAGAGAGTACATAGAGACACACAGTGCAGATGCGGTGCTAGATATATAAAAGTGATATTTGGGAATGCTTAGCAGCGCGTTTTCACAGTTTGTATTATGAAAGGGATAGATCATGTCGGAAAAGATATTAAATGTAGATTATGAGAGCGAGATGGGACAGTCCTATGTGGATTATTCCATGTCGGTTATAACAGAGAGAGCGCTCCCAGATGTAAGGGATGGATTAAAGCCTGTCCAGAGAAGGATACTTTACTCACTGGATGGTCTTGCAGGCTCCGACAAGCCACACAGAAAATGTGCGAGAATAGTCGGAGATACAATGGGTAAATATCATCCACACGGAGATAGTTCCATATATGAAGGACTTGTAAATATGGCACAGAACTGGAAACTGCCGATACCACTTGTTGACCCACACGGCAACTTTGGCGCGGTGGACGGTTCCGGTGCGGCTGCCATGCGATACACTGAGGCGCGTATATCTAAGTACACAGAGGATGTGTGCATGAAGGATCTTCCGTTCTTCAAGGATCAGTTCATACCAAACTTTGACGGAACGGAGACAGAGCCGACTTTCCTGCCTTTCCAGGTGCCAAATATCCTGGTGAGCGGTTCAACCGGTATAGCAGTAGGTATGGCGACAAATATTCCTACACACAATCTCGGTGAGGTCATAGACGCAACTGTTGCATATCTGAATGATCCTGAGATAGAGCTTGAGGACCTGTTAAAACTCATGCCGGGACCTGATTTTGCCACAGGTGGAATCATCAATGCCACACCTGAGGAACTGTACAATGTGTATGCCACAGGACTTGGCAAGATCAAGGTGCGCGGTAAGGTAGAGGTCAGGGATATCGGATACGGAAGAAAGAGTATCTGTGTCACAGAGCTTCCATATACCATGATCGGAGGCACCGCCAAGTTCCTCGATACTGTTGCAGAGCTTGTCAGGAACAGAGAACTTCCAGCTGTCGTGGATATTGCGGACAGAGGAGACAAGAACGGTGAATGTCTGTGTATCGATGTGAAGAAGGGAACTTCTGATGAGGAGATACAGAACATTATCAATATATTATATAAGAAGGCAGCCCTTGAGGATACATTTGGCGTGAATATCAACTGCATCAACAACGGCAAGCCGGAGGTAATGGGACTCAAGAAGATACTGAAGGTGTACACAGATTTCAAGTACGGTCTGTATGACACGAAGTACAGAAAGCTTCTTGCACAGCAGGAGGAGATCAGAGAGATCAAGATGGGACTCCTCACAGCTGTCGATTGCATAGACCTGATCATAGAGATACTCCGCGGAAGTACAAAGGTTGCAGATGCCAAGGCGTGTCTCATGCACGGCGATACATCAAACGTTAAGTTCAGATTCAAGGGCTCAGAGGCGGATGCAAAGTTCCTGTGTTTCACAGAGAAACAGGCGGATGCGATACTTGCCATGAGACTTCAGAAGCTCATAGGTCTGGAGATCAATGCTCTCAAGAAAGAGCTGGCAGACGCAGAGAAGCTCATCAAGAAGTATACAAGGCTCATGGAGTCCAGGGATGCCATGAAGCAGCAGATGATAGATGACATGCTTGAGATCAAGGCCAAGTATGCTATACCTAGAAGAACACAGATCCATGACTATGGAACTGTTGTTGTGAAGAAGGCTGAGGTTGTGGCTACAGATGTGGCTGTACTTCTTGATAGATTCTATTACATCAAGGTCGTAGATGCAAATGTATACGAGAAGAACATAGAGCAGATCACGAAGGACTACAGATTCGCGGTTAAGTGTCAGAATCTTGACAGGATAGCGGTATTTGCCGACAATAATCAGGTGTATACCATCAAGGTCGCCGACATCATCAAGCTTCAGGCGAAGAAGAACACCAGCAAGAAGGGCGGCGGAAGCCTCATAGGACGTCTTGCCGACAAGGGAATCCAGGTGTTCGAGTTCTGCAACATGAACGGTGACGAGAATATCCTGTTCATGGACTGCATAGAGCATTTTGTGACTGACAAGTTGCTGTTCGTCAGCAGGCAGGGCCTTGCCAAGGTTGTTGACGGCTCCGCATTTGACACCACAAGGCGTGCTGCAAATGCTTCAAAAGTCGGTGATGATATAATTTACATAGGTAAATTCTCTGATGGAGATTTTATTATTGCACAGTCAGAAAAAGGATATTACATAAGAGTTGATATCTCCGAGATTCCTGAAAAGGGCAAGGGCGCAGCGGGAGTCAAGCTCATCAACTTAGAGGGTGACGATGTCCTTGAGTCGGTATTTGTGGGAAGCACGAAGGATAACTTCAAGGTTGGCGACAACGAGATAATCTTCACCAGAGTTAAGCCGGGTAAGCGCGGCGGCAAGGGAAGTAAGCTGAGGTTCTAATACATTGCATGCATGAGCAGAATATCTATTATAATATAGGCATAAGATAATACAGATACTTGACGTACGGTTTTCTGTACGGTACAATATAAGTACAGAAAGCTGTACGTGAATCTGAGGAGGTGTTCTTATGTTAGCTGTTAATTATACAAACTTACGCGATAATATGAAAAAGTATATGGATAAAGTTACAGATGATTATGAAACAATGATTGTAACTCGTAAGGATAATAAAAATGTTGTTATGCTGTCTGAAGAGGCATATAATAACCTGATGGAAAATGTGTATGTAATGGGAAATAAAGCCAATTATGATTGGTTAATGGAATCAAAAGCACAGCTTGAAAAAGGAAACTTTGCTGTTCATGATCTGACGGAGGTATCTGCGGATGAATAAGGTCTTTACTGATAATGGTTGGAAAGACTATGTTTATTGGCAGACGGAAGACAGAAAGACATTAAAGAAAATAAATAGTCTTATAGAAGATATATGCAGAAATGGAAATGAAGGCATTGGCAAGCCTGAACCATTAACTGGAAATCTGACTGGTTTCTGGAGCAGACGAGTAAATGATAAAGACAGAATAATATATAAGATCGATGATGATAACGTATATATTCTTGCTTGCAGATATCACTACAGTGACAGATAGAAGTTTTGTGCCAGTGGGAAGAGATATAATATAGATCAAAATATGTTAGACTTGAAAGGACAGAGACAGATGATTTCAATTTTGGATTACGATGCAGGTAACATAAAGAGTGTTGAGAAGGCAGTGCAGTATCTGGGTGAGGAGGCTGTCATCACAAGAGACAGAGATGTGATCATGGCGAGCGACAAGGTGATACTTCCGGGAGTTGGTAGTTTCGGAGATGCCATGAATAAGATCAGGGAGTATGGTCTTGAGAACGTCATCTATGATGTTGTGGATGCAGACAAGCCATTCCTCGGAATATGCCTTGGTCTTCAGCTCCTCTTCAAGACCAGCGAGGAGTCACCGGAGGCAACAGGACTTGGAATCCTGGACGGTGAGATACTCCGTATACCGGATGCGCCGGGACTTAAGATACCGCAGATAGGATGGAATAATCTTGAGATAAATCCAAATGCAAGACTTTTCAAGGGACTTCCAGAGAACCCATATGTCTACTTCGTTCATTCATATTATCTGAAGGCTAAGAATCCGGAGGATGTAGCAGCGTCCACATTCTACTCAACTCAGATCCATGCCTCCGTGGAGCACGGCAATGTATTTGCATGTCAGTTCCATCCTGAGAAGAGCTCAGAGGTTGGACTTAAGATACTGAAGAATTTTATAGAGCTGGAGGTGTAGGACATGCATACAAAGAGAATAATACCTTGTCTTGATGTGAAGAACGGACGAGTTGTAAAGGGCGTAAATTTCGTAAATCTTATAGATGCCGGGGATCCGGTTGCCGTCGGTGCAGCGTATGACAAGGCGGGCGCTGATGAGCTTGTTTTCCTTGACATAACAGCTTCATCAGACCAGAGAAATATAGTTGTCGACATGGTAAGAAGAGTTGCTGAGACTATCTTCATTCCGTTTACAGTCGGCGGCGGAATAAGAACTGTCGATGACATTAAGGCAATACTCCGTGAGGGCGCAGACAAGATATCCGTGAACTCGGCAGCCATAGACAATCCGACGCTTATAGCTGATGCCGCTGACAAGTTTGGCAGCCAGTGCGTAGTCTTAGCAATAGATGCCAAGAGACGTGATGATGGTTCAGGCTGGAACATATACAAGCACGGCGGCAGAATCGACTGTGGAATAGATGCAGTTGAGTGGGCCATGAAGGCCGCAGAGCTTGGAGCTGGAGAGATATTACTTACCAGCATGGACTGCGATGGAACAAAGGCTGGGTATGACATAGAACTCACCAGAACCATAGCAGACAACGTGAACATCCCGGTTATAGCTTCAGGCGGTGCGGGAACAAAGGATCATTTCTACGACGCCCTGACAGAGGGCGGTGCGGATGCAGCCCTTGCGGCATCTCTGTTCCACTATAAAGAACTTGAGATAGGAGATCTGAAGAGATACCTTCAGGACAAGGGAATTCCTATGAGACTGTAGCGATTTCTATATCAATCTCACGACACAGAATGATCGGAATGGATACCTATTCAGAGATTATTTTCCTAAAAATATATATGATAGAAGAAATAAAGATACAAAATTTTCCTAAGACAAGGTTAAATCATCAAAAAGGGAGAAATATGAGGTAAATATTTGATGATTTATCCCTTTTTGATCGAAAAAGGCTTGTTTAGGAAAATTTTGTATCTTTTGCTTTTTAATATGGCTTATTAGGAAAAATTACTGTTCGATATATGTTGCATTTCCGTCAGCGGCGCTGCCGGATGTATCTGAAAGGTCATCATCCAGGTAAGGATTGCCTGTGTCAACACCCTCAGCATGCAGGGCGTCATTAAGCCATGGGTCGCTGTAGTCTTCAACGTTCATGTTGTTAAATACATATTTCCCATTCTTGTCAAAGAAGAGCTCTGCCCATCCGCAGCTCTCAGGTGTACCGCCTATGAGGATGACGCTGTGTGAGCCGTCCGCATTCTTGATCTCATGACGGAAATATTTGTCAGGACCGCACTGGTCGGTGATATCTTTTTTTGTATTTCCGAGAACAAGGTAGAGACGACCATTTTCAACTTTCGTGTAACCGTTGACATCATCTGTAGATATTGTGAACTGTATGGAGTTTCCCTCGCTGTTTTCCTCGTATGTCACCTCGGTGCCATTTGCCAGGTGGAATGTCTGCTTTATGTAGTCGATGGCTGCTGAGACGGTTGTCCTTGTCGCCGGGATGCACAGTAGGATTGCGCACACAGTGGCGGCAATGGCTGAATACTTTCCTATGCGGATGAGCTTTCGTCCAGATCTGCCAGTCTGGGACTGCTCAGCAAGCTTTGCGCGTATAACATCCTTGTTTTCCTGAGACATAGTCACATTATCCATAGTTTTAGTGTACAAGTCTGTAAATTTGCTGTCATCAGAATCATCAGACGTGTTATATGTATTTGAGTTTTGGAAATCATCAATATCGCTGATCTTGTCTTTGTTTGTCATATGTTATTCCTCCTTCAATATTTCTTTTAATTCTTTTCGTCCCCGGGATACTCTCATTGAAACTGCAGATGGTGACAGGTGAAGTATCTTTGCAATTTCTCCAAATGTATATCCCTCATAGTAGTGCAGATAAAGAACAGTGCGGTATGAGTCAGGGAGTTTCCCCAGAGCCTCGTACATGGATTGCTCTTCAATATTGAATCCGCTGACGATAGAGTCGCTGCTCAGTTCCTCGTAGCTGCTGCTTAGACGGTTCGCTGCGGATTTTAGATGATTCCTGCACATATTTGCCGTCATCGTGAGCAGATATGATTTTTCTTTGCCCTTTGATATATGTGGGCTTTTTTCTATAAGTTTTGTATATACATTCTGAACAATGTCCTCAGAGTCCGCTGTGTTGCCTAAAAAGCTCATAGCGAGACGGAATACGTTGTTCGAGTATGTATCATATAACTCCAGCAGCTGCTGCTGTTTCAAGATTTATCACCTCCGTAGTTTGTTTATATGAGAATACGTGAGAAATGAATTTCTGCAATTCTCTCATTTGAGATCTCATATATAAAACAATCCAGAACATCAAAATAGCACACAGGTTTGGAAAAATCCATAAACATTTATAATCATCTGAAAACATGTCGTAAATATTACGAGACAAATATATACATAGCTATAATAAGAAACAGTGAAGCAGAAAAAAGTTTATCAGACATGCATCGCCTGCCATTTGCATGGCTGGTGTTCAAAAACAAGGAGGCATGAAAATGAAATTTGAAAATTGTAAAGAGTATTGCAGCCTAAAAAATAATAAGGAAAATATCAGGAAGCTCATGAAGGAATTTGACTGTGAGGCAAGTGGAAAAAGTAATTTGATCAGACCGCTGGTGACTGATGAGAATGGCAGATTTGATGAGAAAAAAGCGGAGAAGCTGATAACAGAGCTCGTGGAAGACATGGACCGATATGGATATAGGTACAAGATGTGGTTGGGGCACATAACAGCGGAAAATGCACTCCCGGAACAGAAGAGCTTTTGCAGATATGTGAGAATGTATCTGTATCTTGCGATAAGAATGTCTTTATTGGATTTTTCCCAATACGGATTCCTGATGGATAACCTTCCAAATGGTTCATTTGATAATCTGCTCTCAGGCTGTATTGATTTTGAATCAAATAATGATAAGGATACGCTGCTTTTTGAGTATATTGTGGATGGCTGGATAGGTGATGCAGGTATTATATCATGGTGTGTTTTTGCATTTGACTACTCGCATCCTGACAATAAGCCTGACTGGATGTCCGATAAGGTTTATAAAAGGATGCAGGAGATTGAAGAAGAAATGTTTGAAGACTTGGATTCGAATGATATGGAAGAACTGAATGACATGGAGGACATGGAGGACATGGAGGACATGGAGGACGTGGAAGACTTGGGTGATATGGATGACTTCGATATTGATGATATTGATATTGTGGAGCCGATATATGATAATCTGGATGCTGACGAGTTTGTGGATGAGGGATTTTTACAGGATGGTCATGATTCGGATGAAAGTAAAACCATCGTCTCTGTGTGTGACCAGATGGAAGATTCGGATAAGGTTTGCAGTTGTTTTGCCAGTTTTTTGGATATGATATATTCTGATGAGGTGCCGTATAGTTATCTGTCACAGATGAGAAAAGCTGTGGAGGGAATGCTTGACACGTACATGTGGGATCATGGGCTGTCGATATACAGCAGTATGGATAGTCTAAAAAGATCGAAGCTTTATCTGGAAAAAGCAGCCGAGAAGACTGCGTATCTCAATGCACAGAGAAAAAACCGGCTATGATAACTATATGATGTTATTGAAACATTAAGTGAATATATATTATACTTTACATGATGTAGGAGAAAGGAGTCTGCCATGTCGGTTATAAATTTAAGAGAGTACATGAAAAGAGTATATACTGAATTAGAAAATTACATAGAAGGACTTTCCGAAGAGGAGAGAGTCAGATTTGTTACAGAGTTCCATGATATGTTCGATTCGGGAACTGCGGATTATGATGATGAGCATATAACCGCATTATATGTTATGAAGTATGCAAGAGCATATGGATTCCAGTTTTCAAGAGCCTACGCAGATATATTTGCAGATATGAATAACCCTGAAAGTATAAAGGCGGTAAGCATAGGCTGTGGCACAGGTATTGACTATTGGGGAATGTCCTATGCAGCGAGAGTGCTGGGCGAAGCACCGGAAAGTAAGCTTGATTACACCGGAATTGACCCGGTATGCTGGCCGTACAGGATCACGGAAGCGGCTGACATGCCGGAGCAGGACATGGTGAGATACAATGAGATTACATCTGGTATACATGATGAAAAAGGATCAGGTCATCCAGATTTGTTTCATGAGCCGGCGGATGAAATAAAATCATGCACGGACTTTAATGAGTATCTGGGTTATATGGAAAATAGACCAGGAGAACCTCTAAGCGATATTTATTTCTTCCCTCATTCCACGAAGGAGGTATGTATTCACACTGTGCCCAATGAGGTGGAGGACAGGTCGCTATACAATACATATCAGGCTATGTCAAGATTTGCCCACATAATACACTCAAGGATAAAGGACAAGCCGGTATACGTTGCATTCACATACAGACAGGTCCCAACTGACGATGGAGTGTGCAGAGAGCAGAATGAATCATATGATATCCGCTATGGAACATACCTTAGAACCTGTCTCATTGAGAGAGGAATGAACGTGGAGCTGCTGCAGCCAATGCACTGTGAGCAGAGGTATGGACACGATCTGGAAATCTGTGAGAGCCCGGAGAGTAACAGAGGCTGTTATTTTACATATGACGAGTTTCATAGTTATGTGGGGGCACCGGATACCCCGGACAAGATATGGCTTTTTGGACGTGACGATGATGACTCATTTGACAGTATATTTTATGGCAGTAAAAAGATATGCGACAGAGACAGATGGAACGAGCTTACAAATGTCAGTGATAAGATACACAATTATCCGATGGACAGCACAAATGGAATATGCTATCAGGTTTTTAAGATAACAAGAGGGAAGGCTGACAACAGGGAACTTACCGATAAAAATCTAGTTCTGGATATACTTGAAGAAACCATGAGAGGGTTTACATTCTGGAGTGGATTCTCGCAGGATATTTATAAATTTGCAAAAAATATGTATATGTATCCGTGGACTGTTCATGAAAAAGCTATCAAGCTTATTGCCGATACGACCGGATATGTACCTGACAGTGTACGTGGGCTTCAGGAGGTATTCAGTATTGATAATATCTTTAAGGGACTGATAGCCGATGGCTGTATAGAGCAGTTTTAGGAAGCTGACGGAAGACTGCGGTATGGCATAACTCCAAATGGCGAAAATTGTGGACTCTATGACAAGGATGGCAGGATAATGGCCAAGTCATTTGCGAGAAGAATGATATTTGCAAATATGATCTGTGGAAGATATGTCAAATTTGAAGGAATCAAGAAGCAGATAACGATGGAAGATACAAGGGGAATTTTAAAATTATGATAGTTAGTGCCAGCAGAAGAACAGATATTCCGACATTTTATTCGGAATGGTTCTACAACAGAATAAAGGAGGGATTCCTGTATGTCAGGAATCCCATGAACGCTCATCAGATAAGCAGGATTGATCTGTCACCGGATGTGGTGGACTGCATTGTGTTCTGGACAAAGAATCCGATACCGATGCTTCCAAGACTTGATGAGCTTGAGGCATACAAATATTACTTTCAGTTTACTCTGACAGGATATGGCAAAGACATGGAGGCTAATCTTCCGGATAAGAAGCAAAAGCTCATTCCGGCTTTCCGGCAGCTTTCGGCAAAGATTGGAAAAAAGCGCGTCATATGGAGGTACGATCCTATCGTATTAACACACAAGTACACACCGGAGTATCACATAAAAGCATTTACCCAGATCGCAGAGGCGCTTGACGGATGTACTGAGAAGTGTGTCATAAGCTTTGTCGACATATATGCCAAGAACAAGAAGAACATGGAAGCAGTGGACAGATATGAGATGAGTCATGATGAGCTTGAGGCATTTGCAAAGACCATCGCCGACATAGCAAGGAGCCACGGTATGGTGGTTGCGACATGTGCGGAGGTCATAGACCTTGAAAAATGCGGAATTGAGCATAACTGCTGCATAGATAAGAAGCTCATCGAGGAGATCATAGGCTGTGATATAAAGGTGTCAAAGGATAAGGTGCAGCGCCCGGAGTGTGGATGTATGGAGAGCGTGGAGATAGGCTCATACAACACGTGTTTAAACGGCTGCAGATACTGTTATGCCAACTATTCTGAGGCTGCGGTGAAATCAAACTGTGCATGCTACGATCCAAGATCGCCTCTCCTGTGCGGAACTGTTGGTGAGTTAGACAAGATCACAGAGCGCAAAGTGAAATCCCTTAAGGAGACGCAGATGAGCTTAAGGTTTGATGACGTAGATTAATCTCGCAATCATTTCAAAAGATTAGTTTAATAGTTAGGTTGATAGAGAATTTGCCTATTATTATATAGAAAGAAGAGGTCGTGATCGCTTTGAGAATATCGGACAAAGAGTGGAAAAATATAGAATTCCGCAAGAATAAGTTTCGGGAGCTGGAATCGGCTCTGGATCAGGCTGTAAGCGGAAGAGACAACAAAGTCTCATCATTTCTGTTGGGGTGTCTGGCAGATGGAGAAACGGGAAAAGCTGCGGCTGTGGAAAAACTTGTAAATGAGCTGGTAAAATCCATGGACAGCTATGGTATAAGAAACAGACTGTGGATAGAGAGTGACGAAACGATAAAAGATAATGGGCTTTCGGATGATGACTTTTGCAAAATGAAAGCGACAGAAGAAAAAGCTTCGGAAGAGAAAATTCCATGTATGCCGACAAGATTCAAAGAATTTATACATGATTATCTCTACTGCATGATACTGCTCATGACAAGCGAGATGGAGTGGGTTGAACAGATCTATGCTGAACCGTATGCCGATTCATTTCAGCAGCTTTACCTTCATGCCAAAAGAGTGAGAGAGTTTTCTGTA
Organism: Coprococcus sp. RTP21428st1_C9_RTP21428_210409; assembly: GCF_040227395.1. Lineage (NCBI taxonomy): Bacteria > Bacillati > Bacillota > Clostridia > Lachnospirales > Lachnospiraceae > Coprococcus > Coprococcus sp. RTP21428st1_C9_RTP21428_210409. The sequence goes on along the minus strand of NZ_JBEHVV010000014.1, from coordinate 8,899 downwards.
AGACCAATCGAGAAAAAATATGATGAGCTCTGGGGGGAGGCTTATTTTGGCGTCAGAGGAGCATCTGGTCTGTTTGAAATATTCAGCATGGCATATGAGTCGATTACCGGGAAAGATATCGGAGACAGCCTTACCCAGAGCATGAAGGATGGACTTGATACGTACTGTCAGGAACAGATGCAGATGTATGATGAGTTTCTGGATGAGGCTGAAGATAATGCTATGACCGACGAAGAGATAGAAGAGGCTATTAGTGAATATGTGGATGTTGAAGAAGATCCGGATATGGCAGAGCTTAACAGATATTTCGATGAGCTGGCAGTCAGATGGGATGAAAGCGAGAAGCGGTTCAGGCAGGAATTTCCTGACACTGAAGGGTTCTGTGCCAGATATATGAAGCTCCGTGAGCTTTTTTATACGGATGAATCCAGGGATATCAGGTATCCGCTTACGATATTTGATATCCTGGTGGAGGGCATGCTGGATGTATTCCTTGGCAGACGTGGGATGACTCTTTATACTGATGCAGATAATTGCGCAAGGGCATACATCAGTATAAAGAAGCAGATAGATGCGATAAAGAAGCTTCGGGAGGAGGCATAGGAAGTGGCTGGTTTCAGAGAAGATTTTTATGCCAGGATAGGACGTGATTACCATGAGAATATGGAGAATTCTTTCTTATACGGATATGTAAAAACTAAAAGAGAGAACAATCTAAGACTTTGCTTGAAGGAGGAATATTACTGTCTGGCAGACACTGCGGCAAGCAGAAAAAAGTATGTCCGTTTCCTTGTGAAAGCGCTGCTTTCTGATAAAAGCCTTTCAGCTTCATTGGAGAAGATAAACAGCCTCCAGAAACTGCTGGACAGCATATCATTTGCGGCAGAGGGGTTGGATGAAGCATCCAGACTTGCGATGAGGTCAGAACTTGAAACAGAGCTGGAAGCGGTAAAGCATGCGGAGGGCAAGTCGTGTGGAGACAGACTGAGGATGCTTGATAAGTATATGGACAAATGCCAGGCATCAGAGTCAGTTATAGGTATAGATGCAGATATAGAGAGTCTTAGACATATCTCATCCGAACTGCTCGACTCATTCGAGTTTGATGGTGAGAAGAAGAATCCGTATGTGGAGCTCATGTCGTCTTACCTGGATTTTTATTATGGTATTATATCGGGCTCAGGATACGTCAGAAGATTGCTGGAATTCTGGTCAGGAAGCAGCAAATATATTCCTGACAAGAAAGCGCTGTCGCATTTTATAGAATTTGGTAAGAGAACATTTGGGAAAGATGTATTTGATGGCTGCGGGCGGGCTGCGGTAAGGCTTGAAAAACTGCGGCAGATTGGAAAGACAGATCGTGCAGGATTTGACATGGCAGCGGATATGTTCTTTGATACAGAATTTCTTGATAAGCTCACGGAGAACCTGCAGAGAGACATATTAACCATTGATGTGAATACATTGCTTTATGACGCAGGCTTTTCAAATGGAGGCAGGCCCCGCAAGAAGGATAAAAGTATGGACATAATGGATGCGTATTTCAGATATGTGGGGGATAATCCATTTTCTGGCGGTACAGGCTATGTTGAAATCCCCGGCGGTTATACGACATGGGATGAATATTACAATGCGTGTGATAATGTCCGCGACAGACTGAATTCGGATAGGAGAGCATCTGCTTATCAGAATGTCTTTATGCCGATGTGGATTGATAATGATACAGGCGGCGGAATATTCCTAATAGGCAAAAGGCAGTTTGCGGAGAATGCCGATGTGAGGCTTGCCAGCAACTGTGAGTTCGGCGTGGTATATTTCTACGGAACAGATGGCGGAAGTGCATTTGAATTTTCGGCGTTTCAGGAAGGCACCTTTGATGAAAATGTGTTCCCTGGTATGTCAGAGGCGGTGAGTTGGTTTAGAAATTATGATTATAAGGCTGACTCTATGGAGGAGTACAGGCGGTATAATGGGGATGCCCCGGCAGGCTGTCCGGAGGTTTTCCTTAAGTATTTCAAAGGCTATGACAATGTAAAAGCAGAGGTGGCAGATATATCTGGCGAAGTGACAGGAAACTCTGCATTATATGGAGATGTTGATGAGTCAGATATAAGAGATACGCTTGAAGCGTTCGACAGGGAACAGGAGGAGAAAGAAAGAAAAAAACGGCTGAGAATGACATTTCAAAGCCCAAAAATAAAATAGCTGCATTGGTTTATAGGCCATCAATCTGTATTGGCACAGATTGGTGGCTTTTCTTCGTAAATTTTACGAGCTTAAATATTGCTGTAGTTATACTGTGTTTATCAAATAAAGAATATCCCATGTGGCACAGACAGTGAGCTGTTTCGTGGAGCAAGACGAAAGGAGAAAATGCATATGAAGATCGACAATATGAGAGAACTTTACGAGGAATTACTTAGAGCAACATCAAATGGATACAGAAACAGAAGCATTGCAAATCCGGCAGTAGATTTCACAAAGAAAGCAAAGGCCGGGGACTTTGATGAGATGTCCGACGAAGAGTATTACCAGGCGCTTGATAAAGTAAATGAATTAAATGATGTATGGCAGCATCGGCCAAGCGGTCAGATTGGTGAACTGCTTTTTACTGCACTTGAGAATCTTACACTTAGCGACAGTGACGTGGAGGACATGGCAGCGACATTGCTTTGTGCTTATGAGCGTTCAAGTAAAGAGCATATCCCCTGTGATGCAAAAGCGGCGGATAGAAATGAAAGAACAGCCGGATATGCTGCTTCCAAGGAGATAGACAGCGATAATCCATCCAAAACAAAGACACAGTCTGATAAAAGAAGCACTGATGCAAAAGGAATATTGAGCTCGCCGGCGAAGATATATGAATATCTTGACCGCAGAGTGTACGGCCAGAAGGAGGCAAAGCGTGCCGCTGCCATGCTCCTCTGGAACCATGTGAATGGCAGGAGGCAGAATGTACTCTTTGCAGGCCCTACCGGCTGTGGCAAGACAGAGATATTCAGGCAGCTCGCAAAGCTATATCCGAACATAGTGATCCACAATGCCACCTCTCTGACGGGCGCGGGCTGGAAGGGCAATACGAAGGTTCGAAACCTGTTCGACGGTGTGGATCAGGATAAGATGAGCCATCTGATCATCGTTCTCGATGAGGCCGACAAGATGTTTGAGGACGCGGACGACAGACATTACAGCTACATAGTCCAGAATGAACTGCTGAAGGTCCTGGAGGGGGACATGGTTCATTTTGATGGCAATCCGTCGAACAGTGAACCAGCTCTTGATATAGATACATCAAATGTAAGTTTTGTGTTCCTGGGTTCCTTCGATTCCATGGTCAGAGCGAAGGAGGTGGCTGTGAATAAGAGCAGGGCTATAGGTTTTGGTGCAGTATCGTCTGACGAGTCATTTGACGGATACAGGAGTACATTCACTCAGGAAGATCTTGTACAGTATGCAAATGTGAGATGTGAAATAGCGGGGCGCATAGGGAATATAGTTCAGCTCAGGGAGATGACTGAGGATGACTTCTACGCCATATTAAATGACAAAAGAATAAGTCCTGTCAGAAAGCTTTCTGATTACTATGGCGTTAAGCTTAAGATGTCAGAGACAGCAAAACATAAGCTGGCAAAGGAAGCTGCGGAGAATGGGATGGGAGTTCGATTTATTCATTCACAGATACAGAGAAGACTTGATTATGAGCTTTTCGAGAATTGTGACAGAAAGGAATATGTCATAGCCTGACCATTGAGTCATAAATAAATAAAATATAAAAAAACCTGAAGCAGTAAGATATTGACTGCTTCAGGTCCTTTTTTAATGTGTTTAAATTGTTATATATAGATATTTTATTTCTTCATATTCTTATTTGCCGCTGCAAGCATGAGCTTGATTCTGTTTACCTGATTGACCTCAGATGCACCAGGATCATAGTCGACTGCCACGATGTTTGCCTCAGGATATGCCTCACGCAGATGCTTGATAACACCCTTGCCCACGATGTGGTTTGGAAGACATGCAAATGGCTGTGCGCACACGATGTTCGGAGCACCGCTCTTTATGAGCTCTATCATCTCACCTGTAAGGAACCATCCCTCACCGTTCTGGTTTCCTATGGATACGATTGGTCTTGCATAGGCAGCAAGCTTTTCGATATGGGCAGGAGCCTCGAATCGCTTACTCTTTTCAAGAGCATCCCTTGCAGGTTTTCTGAAGGATTCCAGAACCTTTATAACAGTGTTGCTGACTATGGCTCCCTTCTTGGTCTTGCCAAGGAACTCATAGTTGTAATTGTTGTTGTAGAAGCAGTACATGAAGAAGTCCAGGAGATCTGGCATAACAGCCTCTGCTCCCTCTGCTTCCAGCAGGTCAACTAAGTGGTTGTTGGCTGATGGCAGGAACTTTACAAGTATCTCTCCAACAATTCCGACTCTAGGCTTCTTGATATCAAGGAGTGGAAGAGTATCGAAGTCGTGGACGATTCCCTGTATATTCTTCTTGAATACTGCGTTGCTTCCGGTCTTTGTAAGGCTCTCCAGACAAACCTTCTTCCATTTCTCATGGAGTGCATTTGCCGAACCCTTTTCCTTCTCGTAAGGTCTTGTCCTGTACAGACATCTCATGAATACATCACCGTATATCAGAGCCTGCATTGCACGCTTTACGACCTTGTAGCTTATCTTGAAACCTGAGTTCTTCTCAAAGCCCTGGGCTGACAGTGCTATTACAGGTATCTGACCGTAGCCTGCCTTGGAGAGGGCACGTCTGATAAATCCTACATAGTTTGTTGCACGGCATCCGCCTCCTGTCTGGCTCATGATGACAGCCAGCTTGTTCACATCGTACTTTCCTGAAGTGATGGCGCTCATCATCTGTCCGACAACGATCAGAGATGGATAACATGCGTCGTTGTTTACATATTTCAGACCAACATCTATCGTCTCCTTGGTTGCATCCGGCAGGATCTCAATGTTGATTCCCATGCACTTGAATGCAGGTGCAAGAAGATCGAAATGGATAGGAGACATCTGAGGTGCAAGAACTGTATAGTCCTTCTTCATCTCCTTGGTAAATTCTATTCTGTTGATGGCACTGCTTGACGGACATGTCTTGTAGTGCTGTTCATGTCTTGAGTTGACCGCGCTTATTAGGGATCTGATTCTGATCCTTGCTGCACCCAAGTTGCTGACCTCATCGATCTTGAGGACAGTGTATATCTTGCCTGACTTGGTAAGTATATCGTTGACACAGTCAGTTGTTACAGCGTCCAGACCACAGCCGAATGAGTTGAGCTGTATGAGCTCTAAGTTGTCACAGGTCTTGACGTAGTTGGCTGCCTTGTACAGTCTTGAGTGGTACATCCACTGGTCGGAGACAATAAGAGGTCTCTCGACCTTGCCAAGGTGTGCGACTGAATCCTCGGTAAATACAGCAATCTTGTATGAGTTGATGAGCTCTGGGAGACCATGGTTGATCTCAGGGTCCAGATGATATGGACGACCAGCCAGAACTATGCCGAGCATATCGTGTTCATCAATGTATCTGAGAGTTTCTTCGCCCTTAGCACGCACATCCTCCTTGACCTTCTCTGCCTCTGCGTACGCCGCATGTATGGCGCTTCCAATCTCGTCCATTGTCACATCATAGTACTTGGACATCTCACGGTACATACGTTTTACGAGAGCTTCCTCGTTGTCCAGGGCCACAAATGGTCTAATGAATGTTATGTCGTCAGCCTTGAGTTCCTCCATGTTGTTCTTGATGTTCTCTGCATAAGAAGCAACGATAGGACAGTTGTAGTGATTGTTTGCCTCAGGAGTCTCGTTCATTTCATATGGTACACATGGGTAGAAGATGGACTTGATTCCATTTTTCAGCAGCCACATAACGTGTCCGTGTGAGATCTTGGCAGGGTAACACTCTGACTCACTAGGTATGGATTCGATACCCAGGCTGTATATGTTTCTCGATGACTTTGGAGACAGTACAACTGAGAATCCAAGCTTTGTGAGGAATGTGTGCCAGAAAGGATAGTTCTCGTACATGTTGAGTACACGAGGAACACCTATCACGCCACGCTTTGCCTCCTCAGGTTTAAGTGACTCATAGCCAAATATTCTTCCAAGCTTATATTCAAAGAGGTTAGGAATGTTGTCTGCGTTCTTCTTCAGACCGACACCCTTCTCACATCTGTTTCCGGTGATGAACCTCTTGCCGTTTGAGAATTTGTTTATTGTAAGGAGACAGTTGTTTGTACATCCTTTACATCTTGTCATGGAGCTCTCATATGTGAGCTTTCTTATCTCCTCGATAGGGAGCATAGTCGTGACAAATCCCTCTTTGTACTTGTTCCTAGCGATGAGGGCAGCACCAAAAGCACCCATGATACCTGAGATGTCAGGTCTTATGGCTGTTCTTCCTGATATGACCTCAAAACTCTTTAAGACTGCATCGTTGTAGAAGGTACCACCCTGTACCACGATGTTTTTTCCGAGATCCTTTGGATCCGTGAGCTTTATAACCTTGAGCAGGGCATTTTTGATGACGGAGTAGGCAAGTCCGGCGGATATATCAGCCACGGATGCGCCCTCCTTCTGCGCCTGCTTAACCTTTGAATTCATGAAAACGGTACATCTTGAACCGAGGTCTATAGGTGTTCTCGCTGTGATGGCGATGTGCGCAAAATCTGCTATGTCATAGTTCAGTGACTTCGCAAATGTCTCTATGAATGATCCACATCCTGATGAACAGGCCTCGTTCAACATAACGTTATCTACAACGCCGTTCTTGATCTTGATACACTTCATATCCTGACCGCCGATATCAAGAATGCAGTCGACCTCAGGGTCGAAGAATGCTGCGGCTGTGTAGTGGGCTATTGTCTCAACCTCACCGAAATCCAGAGAGAGAGCCTGCTTGATAAGAGCCTCACCGTAACCAGTAGAACATGAGCCTGCGATCACTGCGCCCTCAGGAAGCTTGCTGTATATATCCTTTATAGCTCTGATGGTGGTGTTAAGTGGACTTCCGTTGTTGCTGCTGTAGAAGTCGTAGAGCAGTTCACCGTCAGAACCGACAAGTGCAACCTTTGTGGTGGTTGAACCGGCATCGACACCGATGAAACAGTTTCCTTTATATGTTGCGAGATCACCGCGCTTTACGGCGTACTTGTTGTGATCTGCCTTGAATTTCTCGTAATCTTCATCGCTCTCAAAGAGTGGCGCAAGTCTCTCTACACCTGAGGAGAGGTTGAGCTCCTGTGAGAGTGCATGTATAAGCTCTGAAAGTGTCATGGATACCTCAGGCTTGGAGTTCATGGCGGCACCTACGGCTGCAAACAGATGTGAGTGTCCCGGATCTATGATGGCATCACCTGTCAGGTTAAGAGTTCTGATAAATGCATTCTTCAGCTCCGGGAGGAAGTGAAGAGGACCGCCCAGGAATGCAACATTGCCCTTGATAGGTTTACCACATGCAAGACCGGATATAGTCTGGTTGACAACGGCCTGGAATATGGAAGCGGCCAGGTTTGGCTTTGTAGCTCCCTCGTTGATGAGTGGCTGTATATCTGTCTTGGCAAATACACCACATCTTGCAGCGATAGGGTAGATGGTATCGTAATCCTTTGCATAGTCGTTAAGACCTGATGCATCGGTCTGCAGAAGTGTAGCCATCTGGTCGATGAATGAGCCTGTACCTCCGGCACAGACACCATTCATACGCTGCTCTATTCCGTTTGTAAAATATATGATCTTGGCATCCTCACCGCCGAGCTCTATGGCAACGTCGGTCTGTGGTGCATAGTCCTGCAGTGCCTCTGATACACAGACTACCTCCTGTGTAAATGGCACACCGATGAGCTGGGCGAGAGCCAGTCCACCTGAACCGGTTATACATGGATTGACCTCGTTCTCGCCGAGGGCATCCTTTGCTTCCTGTACAAGATCTTTAAGTGTTTCTTTGATATTTGCAAAATGTCTTTTGTAATCGGAGAAAAGTATCTTGTTGTCCTTGTCAAGGACAGCAACCTTAACTGTTGTTGATCCAATATCAATTCCTAATGTGTACATAAAACAACCCTTCCAATTTCTTTTGTGTGTTGAATGTGTTTGATTTCGACATTTCTGCCGATAAAGCTACTTTATTATAGTGTAGCGTTTGAAAAAATACAATGACTTTATAAAAACTTAACCATTACCAGAAAATGTAAAAATAAAAGTTTTTTGCAGGTAACTATATCATCGGAGGTGAATATATTATAAAAAAGCCTTTCAGGGGTAAGCTATGAATTTTGATACCTGTAACGGAGTTATCCATGTAGTGAAGAGAGGGGACACACTGTATAAGCTGTCCAGGATATACAAGGTAAAGCTCAGCGACATCATATCAGCAAACCCGTACATCAACGTATACAATATGCAGCCGGGGGATGAAGTGTGTATTCCCGTGATCATGGAGGAAGATTTTCTTATATATACAGTGCAGGATGGAGATACATTTGAGGATGTCCTTAAGAATACCGGAGTATCTCCGGATGATCTGTTCAAATTCAATCCGGATCTCTACAAGATGGCCCTTGCCGCGGACATGGAGATAAAGTATGTGGACTTTCAGAAGTAGATGGATGCACATGGCTGTATGATATCTGTCCTGGCTGCCGGTTTATAGCTGGCAGCTATTTTGCTGTTATCCGCCAGGTTAGAAAAACTTAATTATTCTACTGTTGTAAACTCATTTTTTATATTATATAATTCAAAAGGTGTAGTTTAAAAAAGTATGACAGGAGTTTTTCTATGAATATAATAAGTAAGATCGAGAAGAAGTTTGGCAGATACTCCATTCGAAACCTCACATTATACCTCATCATAGGCTACGGTATAGGATATCTGTTGTTCATGTT
>NZ_JBEHVV010000013.1:12627-56288 GCF_040227395.1 Coprococcus sp. RTP21428st1_C9_RTP21428_210409 | reverse complement strand
TATATATGTTGTACTATGCATCTCTATCGGCTACACATATTCTACAGTGTAAAATATGTTGTTCCACAATCCGCATGTTACTCTCTGTACATAAGGTAGCTGTACATATCTGCATAATCATGTCTCTCATTCTTGATGAAATCGATGGCTTCCCTTGGATGCTGATTCAGCATTCCGGTCAGCATGTATGGCACATCATAGCCCCATACTGCATCTCCCTTTGCCTTGAGCGGAACCATGTACTGCTCTATGAACTTCAAGATGTGGTACAGGTTGTACTTTGGATTTCTGAGGAATCCAAGAAGAAGCTCAAGCGCACAATTTCCTGCGCCCCTGCCCATACAGCTTACAGTTCCATCGAGCATGCTCGCACCACTCCTCATTGCCTCAACAGTATTGGCATAGGCAAGCTTTAAGTTGTCGTGTGCATGTATTCCTATCTTCTTGCCATACTTCTCTCCAACTGCGACATATTTCTCCGCGAGTTTCTTGATCTGCTCAGGGTACAGTGAGCCGTAGCTGTCAACAATGTATATTCCATCTACATTGCTCTTACCAAGCAGCTCAAGGGCAAGATCGATATCCGACTCCTGGTCCTTTGAAACTGCCATGATATTACATGTGGTCTCGTATCCCTTTGCATGTGCATCCTCAATCATCTCGATGGCTGCAGGCATGGTGTTGATGTATGTCGCCACCCTCACCAGATCGATAACACTGTCGGCTCTGTCGATGATATCCTTCTTGTAGTCGCATCTTCCGACATCAGCCATAACTGAAATTTTCAGATCTGTATTGTTCTCTCCAACGATGGCTCTTATATCCTCCTCGTTGCAGAACTTCCATTTGCCGAATTTGTTCACATCAAACATTTCCTTGGAGGCCTTATAGCCGAATTCCATATAATCAACCCCCGCCTTGATGTTCGCTTCATAGAGGGCTCTTATAAACTCGTCAGTAAAATAGAAATCGTTGACAAGTCCTCCATCTCTTATTGTTGCGTCAAGTACCTGAATGTCAGGTCTGTAGGTGATCAGATCTCCGCCTATCATAATAGTGTCCTCCTTCTTGTTTTTTATTTTGTTTTTTGATTTTCTCTTTTTGTTTTTCTCTCTGATATTTCTGAGTTTATTTTCTACAAATCTGTTTTCCAATTTGTATCTTCTAGATATTTTTCTCAGTTTAAACTTACGTCACTTTAACGCGTTGGTGTATGTTAGTGACTTTATTTAGTATAGCACATAAATAAATTAATGCAAGGACTTTATTCAAAAATGCAATCTTTGGTGATTCTGTTTTTATCCTTTTTCGCAGGGAAAGCAAAGTCTTAGGATAATTTTATCCTAAACAAGCGAAATATAGCCCAAAAGATACAACTTTCTGGAACTTTGTATCTTTTAGGCCTAAATTGTTGATTTCTGGATAATTTTTAGCTCAGATCCTCGCCGTTAGTCTCGATGACCTTCTTGTACCAGTAGAAGGAATCCTTTCTGTATCTCGCAAGATCCTTCATGTCAAACTCATCTCTGTTGACATATATAAAGCCGTATCTCTTGGTGATTCCCTCGTGGGTGGACACGAGATCAATTGCTGACCAAGGACAGTAACCCATCATCTCTGCGCCCTCGTCTGCTGCCAGCTTGATCTGCTCTATATGCTTTCTTAAGTACTCTATACGATAGTCGTCGTGTACCTTGCCGTCCTCTGTGAGCTTGTCATATGCGCCAAGACCATTCTCTGTCACGATCATAGGAAGGTGATATCTGCTGTACATCTCTCTTATAGTTGCCCTGAAGCCGTCAGGGTCTATCTCCCAGCCAAACTCTGTGCGAAGAAGATTTGGATTTGGATACGCCTTGTATACCCCCGGCTCAATACCGGCTGATTGCTGATCCTTTTTTTCTGAGTCCGTCACAGCAACCGGGCTGTCATCCCACTCAACCGTTGCAGTGTTATAATAATTGAAACCTATAAAATCAGGCTTTGCCTGCGCCATGATATCCATATCTCCAGCCTCAATAACAGGGATAGCGTCATGCTCTTCAAGGAACTTCCACACCAGGTCGTTGTATCTTCCATACACTGCCATATCAAGGTAAAGCCAGTTTCTTATCGCGTTGAAGTTCTGTGCTGCCAGGACATCCTTCGGCTTACATGTGGCAGGATATACCAGTGAAATATTTGGTGCAGGACCAATCTTTGCACCAGGACACATCTCATGGAGAAGCTTCATGGCCTTTGCCTGAGCAAGGAGCATGTGGTGATTCTCCTGATAAAGCTTCTTGTATTTATTTGTCACGCCCTCCATATTGCAGGTTCCGATCACGTCACCCACAAGTGTGAGCATGTTCTGCTCATTGATAGTCAGCCAGTACTTTACTCTGTCGCCATAATTTGTGTAGAGAAGCTTTGCAAATTCAACAAACTCGTCAACACTCTCTCTTCTCGACCAGCCACCTTTTTTCTCAAGAGCCGCAGGAAGATCAAAATGGAACATTGTGACAAGCGGCTCGATTCCGTACTTGAGGCACTCATTTATCACATTGTTGTAGAAGTCAATTCCCTCCTGGTTGACTCTGCCGGTTCCCTCTGGGAGGACCCTGCTCCACGCGATGGAGAATCTGAATGTCTTGAATCCCATCTCAGCCATGAGGGCTATGTCCTCTGCATATCTGTGGTAAAAATCAGCACACACATCCAGCTCACTTGTTCCCACTGGAACTGTCTTGATATCCTGCACACTTGGACCCTTGCCGTGTGACAGATTGGCACCCTCAACCTGATATGCGCTTGTCGATGCTCCCCAGAGAAAATTCTCCGGGAGTCCATGTTTCTTTGTGATTATCATAATTTTCCCTCCATGGATTTACATTTTCAATAGTATTTATAAAAGAGATGAACCATCTGTTCCAGTTCATCTCCATCTTACGTTTGTTTTATTGCGATTTTATTTCACGCCCTCATACTTCTGCTTATAGTTGTACAACGCGCCAAGAAGATTCGAATCATTGCGGAACTTGCATGTGTCGATAACCATGCCATCGTAGGTCTTTGTAATCTTTCTTATCTTGTCCACATACTTCTTAACCCCCGGAACAAAGTTCGGATTGGCACTCATTCCACCTCCGATAAGTATGACATCCGGATCTATCGTCATGTACAGGTTACAGCAGAGCTTTGCTATGGAGAAGTATGAGTCCTCAACCATATCTATGATCTCCTGATTGCCCTCATCTATCCATTGATATACCATCTCACCGGTCACCTCTTCTGGCTTCATATGCATTATCTTGGATGCCTTGTATGTAATGGAGCTTGCAGTACATGTTGAGGTTACCATGAACGGGTTATATTCAAATGTCTCCTCAACAGTCAGCTCTTCACAGCATCTGACATTATCAGCTTCTTCCCTTGTCATGTTCATGAGGGCATATGACAATTCACCTGCCAGAAGTCTCTTGCCTCTGTGGATCTTTCTGTCAATGATTATTCCACCGCCGATTCCTGTACCCACGACAACGACTACTGCATTTGTAGCCGTACTGGCATTGCCCAGCCACAACTCTGCGAGAGCCGCACATTTGCCATCGTTCTCAAGGGCTACAGACACACCGCCGCATGCCTCTGATATGAGATCACCAAGATGTGCACCATCAAGATACTTGATCCCGCCACCGCCGTACACTATGCCGCGCTCGACATCTATCTGTCCAGGAAGCCCCATGGCAATTCCTGTTATGTCACAGTCCAGTACCTTCTCGTCATACACCTTCTTGATCTGCGCCACAAATGCCGGAGTTCCAGCCTCGGCATATCTGTCGGTTGGAGTCTTACCCTTTCCCGATATATTGCCCTCATCGTCCATTAACGCATACTTTATAAATGTTGCCCCTACATCAAATACTAAATACATAAGTCCCTCCTCTATAACACGTCCTCTGACAGATGACAGAACACGTAACATTATTCTTAATGTATTATCCCATCTATCCGATATTTAGCCAATTGTTTTTCATATTTTTTTTATAGAAAAATTTACAAACATGTATAGTAAACACAGGACTGACAGCACTATTTTTTCATAAGGAGGACTTATATATGATTCAACGAACAAATTCAGACATGTTGTTTACTGATTTCTATGAGCAGTGGATAACCACATACAAACAAGGCGCAATACGCCCAGTCACCATGAGCAAATATAAGATGGCTCATCAATGGCTTGTCAGGCTTATCCCAGATCTCAAAATCGGCGACATAACCCGGATTACCTATCAACAGCTGCTTAACAACTATGCCGCCGAACACGAGCGCCAGACAACGATGGATTTTCACCATCATATAAAATGCGCTATTCTTGACGCCGTCGATGAGGGTCTGATAGAAAGAGATCCAACCAGAAAAGCAATAATAAAGGGACGGCCGCCAAAGGATAAAAAGCAGAAATATCTCAATCAGTTTGAACTCCAGAAGCTTCTCGCCAATCTGGACCTGGGAACCAACGTCAGCTGGGACTGGTTTATATTGCTGGTGGCAAAAACCGGTATGCGTTTCTCCGAGGCCCTGGCTCTGACTCCAAAGGATTTTGATTTCTCACGCCAGCTGGTTTCCGTATCCAAAACATGGAACTACAAAGGAGATGGAGGATTTCTACCTACCAAAAACAGATCGTCCATACGCAAAATACAGCTGGACTGGCAGACCGTCATACAATTCGCCGGATTGCTGAAAAATATGCCGGAGGACGAACCTATATTCATAAAAAAACAGGTGTACAATTCCACAGTCAACGATGTTCTCGCCAGACACTGCCGTGAAATTGATGCACCTGTCATTACTATACACGGGCTCAGACATACCCATGCGTCTCTGTTATTATTTGCCGGAGTATCCATAGCCAGCGTAGCAAGGAGACTTGGTCACTCCAGTATGACGACAACGCAGAAAACCTACATTCATATCATACAGGAGCTTGAAAATAAGGATGTCGATGTGATCATGCGTTTTCTGTCAGGACTGAACTAAAACTATCGTATGTGCCTGTCAGTCCCTTTATTCGATATCAAATCCTCCCGACAAAATGTACTTTCTAAGAAGGGAATCAAGTTTCGATCTGACCTTTCTCTTAGGAATATCTTCACCCTCTTTTTTATCAAAATAAGCCTTTGCAGTATCTATGTCGACGCTCTGTACCAGATCATTATACTGTCCAAATGCATCAATATCATTCTCCGTCACATGCTTATCCATGATATCTCTTAATTTCTGCTCATGCAGTCCCAGTATTTCTGCCATTCTGTGTATCTGATCATTCTTTGCCCTTGCCTGATATTCAACGATATAATCCCTCACACTTCTGTCATCATGAACAATCAGATCACCATTTTGAATGTCCTTCAGGACTATATTCGCAAACTTCTGTTCATCCTGGGACAGACTGGCAAATGATCTGTGGAGTTCATTCAGCGCAGCATCCACTGTCGCCTCATCTGCATGTTCATCAAGGGTCTTTATATACTTCTTAAATCTGCTGTCCATGTAATCGGCATCTATCTTCTCAGTTGAAAGTGACATAAGATATGGGTCTATGTCATAAGCTGCGTCTTCGCCGCCGCCATCTCCGCCACGGCTCAGCTCCTTGTAACGCATAAGCAATGCATCATAGATTCCCTTGTCAAAATCCACTGTATATACACCACTTACTCCATCTGAGTCTTCAACCTCATATGTAAGCTTATCCCATACAAAGCCCTGAACCTTCGCCGGTTCAAGGTACTTATTCAGCTCCCTGAAAAGCTTTGAAAATTTTTGTCTCTCAGTGGGATCTGATGGCAGTCTGGAAAAATCATCTATTCCTGCAGACGCAAACAGATCCTTTATCTCCTTAAAGCACATGTTCATTCTCTGTATATTCTCCGGAAGCTTCATCACAAACACACCATATGCTTTATTACCTGAATACTGCTCAAATGCATATTCTATAATATTTTTCATAGTATAAGGTCTTCTGTAATATCTTATAATTCCATGTGACTTATCCTTCGTAAACACCCTGTTTGTCCTTGAAAATGCCTGTATGATCATCTCAATATTTGTCCATTTGTAAAATTTGTCCATGTACAGAGTGTTGAGCCACTTCGAATCATATCCTGTGAGCATCTGATCTACAACTATAATGATGTCAAGACACTTGGAACTGTCATTGTGAATTGCCACATATGGCGATTTGTGAGCCAGCCTTGCACATACATCTCTCTTAAACGATGCATATGTCGGTATAGTAAATCTCACTCCAAACGTATCATAATAATCTTTAAGGACATCATTTATTCCGTCTATCTTCTCAATGCTGCCCTCTCTGTTGTCATCATGAGGATCAAAAACTGCTGTGAATTTCAGGTTGGTATTTCTGGACTTCAATTCCTTGTAATATGCCATAGCCTCCGGAATACTACTTGTTGCCAGCATGGCATGGAACTTTCCAAAATGGCTCTGCACATCCCAATTCACAAGTATGTCGTCTACAACAGCCTTCCTGTGCTCAGCTCTGTTGTACTGAACGTCCTTTATACACCCCTCTATGCTTTCCGTCTCACGGCCGTTATCATCGAGAGCTGCCCCCATAGGAACATCCTGCATCCAGTGCATATATATGCGTTCTTTTTCAGGATTGCCCTTTACATCCTGGATACTTTTGGCCTTTGCTTTCTCCAGAGCAACCACCTCCCGGAGATCCCTGTCCTTATATGTAGGCTGTGGTATCGTATCGAATCCAAGGACATTTCCATCCCTCATGCCATCTGCAACTGTATATCTGGTACCCTCAAGCTCATCTCCAAACACATCTGCTGTGGTAGTATCCTTTTTCTTGTTTATTTCCAGAATGGGTGTTCCTGAAAATCCGATGAATATAGCTCTTGGGAACGTAAACTTTATCGTAGAGAGCATATCGCCAAATACACTTCTGTGACACTCATCTACTATAAATACGATTCTTTTCCTGTTGATCTTCTCAATATCTGCGGCATTGAGGCCATCTTCATCCTTGATCCTGCTCATCTTCTGTATAGACGTTACTATAAGTGTATCCCTGACAGAATCACTCTTGAGTTTTGTCAGTAATACCTCGGTATTCTCTGTATCCTGTACATCATCAGTAGCATCAGAAAAACCTCTGTATTCCCTGAGCGACTGTGTACCGAGTTCGATCCTGTCCATCAAAAATACTACCTTGTCCGCATCCTTGGAATTGGCAATCAGCTGTGCGGATTTGAAACTTGTCATAGTCTTTCCCGATCCGGTTGTGTGCCATACATAACCGCCATATATACTCTGATCATTCCACTTCATCTCGCTCACGCGCTTGGAAATCTTGCTCGCTGCATAATACTGGTAACTTCGCATAACCTTAAGTACATTGTCAGACTGATCTGCAACACTATAGAATCCAATAAGCTCATGCGCCATCGGTATCGAAAGCAGCAATTCAGCTATTTTGTCCCATCTGTTTATCGGATTATTATAGCTGTCAGCCCAGTGGAAGCAGAATTTCTCGTTATATGATTCATAGCTTCCCGGATTGGCAAAATATACACACTCCTCCGGATTCATCGCCACAAATATCTGAACCAATGAGAATAATCCTGTAAAAACGCCTTCATGAAGATACTTACATATCTGATACTGAGCCTCCGAAATCGGAACCATGCTTTTCTTAAGCTCCACGTGTATAACCGGCATACCATTTATAAGCAGACAGAAATCACCTCTTCTATCTGGATAAATATCGTTCTTGGCACTGAATTTCGGTTGCCTGGCAATCTGATATCTGGTTTTGCCCGCCGCAATCTCATTCCTGTCAAATATCTTAAGCGACACCAATTTGCCAAAATTATGCTCGTCAGCCTCGTTGTCCCTGGTAATCTGTACCGTTCCGCCATTTATAAAACCATTGAGTCTGAGCGGTGTCTTGAGAGCCCTTATCTGTTCAAGAATCTGCTCCATCTCACCATCAGTAAGAGGATAGTCCCCAAGCCTGTCTATACTCCGATTGTTCTCATACAGTATATCCGCCCAGTTTCTGATAAGTTCCTTCTCTGTTTTATAATTTAATATGCCGTCCTTCCACCCCTTCTGCTCAGACAGCATCTTCACAAGATCATCTTCAAATTGCTTTTCACTGTTGTAGCCCATGTGTGTCCTCCCCATGTTTTATATATTTTTTATTGTGACACAGATTTAGTTTTTTGCAATATTTTGTTTGAGGAAAAAGTATTTTTTCTAGTAAGATTTCGAGGGATTTTTGCTTACAATGTCAGAAAGCTTTGTGATAAAATTATCCACGAAAATTGTAGTTGTTTTCATAAAAGCTACGTTAGACTAGGTGTTCTTCTGTTGAGAACAATGTAGCCTGGAGTACATATCAGCGAGGTGTATCTGATGACAATTGGTAAAGTCAATGATAAGTATATTGAAATGCAAAGCAATGAATATACGGATGGAAAAAATGTTATGCACTAGGATTTGACAAAACTTAATTAAAATCGGCTATTATTTTTAACTGCCGAAATTAGTTGAATTTTTAATGTGATTGCTATATAGTTTAGTTGGAGGTGATTTATATGAGTAAAATCGCTGAAGATAAAAAGTTTATCACAACCACAGAACTAAAAAATATGGGGTATACCTATTACAAAATCGACAAGCTTGAAAAGGTTGGAATACTGTCGAGGATAAACCGTAGCACCTATGAAAATCTTGAGTACAAAGGCGATGAAAACGATTTTTTTAGTGCCGAGGCTTATGTGCCGAACGGAGTAATCTGTCTGATGAGTGCCGCTCGGTATTACGGACTTACAAATTTTCTTCCAGATGCTGTAGATGTTGCGATAGAGCGCAAAAAGAAAGTAAATACACTGCCGGAATGGCCGGAGATAAGGATTTTTTATTTTTCCCAATCTCGAATGGATATCGGTGTAAAGAAAATCTATGAGGGTAAAAATTGTTTTCATATTTTCGATATTGAGAAAACAGTGGTAGATATTATTTACTACAGGAACAAGATCGGAATTGAAGAAACATCCGAGGTGTTTAAAAATTACCTAAAACGCAGGGACAGACAAATAGACAGGATTTACGCCTACGCAAAACGGCTGCGTTGCGAGAAAGTGGTAAGAACATATCTGGAGGTGCTTATATGATGAATGTTGATTCAGTAAAGGCGAGACTTAAAAACTTCGCAATAAAAAGTGGTTGTACTTTTCAGGAAGCTCTTACTTACTATGGTCTGGAAAGAACAATCTACAGAATTTCGATATCAGAATATGCAGATAATTTCGTTTTGAAGGGCGGCATATTCCTTTATGCATTATTCGGGCGCAATTATGAAAGAGCAACAACGGATGTGGATTTGCTTGCGCAAAGGATATCAAACGGCAGTGAAGAAATGAAAAGTGTGTTTCAAAAAATTTTTTCTCGGGATGTTGATGATGCGCTTGTGTTTGATGTGGATTCTATTACAGTTGAGGACATTACAGAGTTTAAGGAATATCATGGCTTGCATGTATCATTTGTAGGGTATCTCGACCGAACGAAAATACCAATTAGCATCGATATAGGTTTTGGAGATGTAATCTATCCGGAGACTGTCAAGATGGACTTTCCTGTAATACTTGATATGGAATCACCAAGAGTGAATGCTTACTCATTGGAAACATCGATTGCAGAGAAAATGGAAGCTATTATTCATAATGGATATCTTAATAGCAGATATAAGGATTTTTATGATATCTATGTTCTTTCTAAAAAATATGTGTTTTCTTATGCAGAGCTTCGGAATGCTGTTATACAGACATTTGAGAATAGAAAAACACCAATGACAATGGACTCCGCTGCTTTTAGCGATGAATTTCTAAATGATCCAGTGCATCAGACAAGATGGAAATCATTCTTAAAGAAGAAGAAAGCACTTATTCAGGTATCTATGTCAGATGCTATGGATTGGATAAAAGCTTTTGTGCGTCCGTTGTTTGAAGGAACGGAGAAAACAAGATGGAATCCTGAACAGGGTAAATGGGAATAGTAGTGGTCGAAACTGAAAATGCGTTTTTAAGTATATATTTTTGTGATTTATTACTGTGATTTGAATGAGCTATTGCTTGGGAACAGCGTAAGTTGGGGGATGTAGTTATTGATCATAATGCAGGAATCTATATTAGCAAAGAAGATTATGGAAAAGGCACTAATGTAATCGGGGTTGGAAATATATATGACAGTGATATTTTCGATGGGGAAATCTATCGATTGGGACCAGTCAATGATGACAAGTTTATATTGGAAGAGAATGATATCATTTACGGTGAATCTTCAATTGTGCCAGAGGGAATCGCAAGAACAGTTTGTATAGGTAAAAACGGCGCAGGTAGTGCATTTGCGTGGCATACAAGAAGGGTCAAATTAGATAAAAACGTTGTTAATTCTCATGTAGCAACATTGGAGTTAAATTACCTCCATGACATCAGAAAATATCTTGTTAGTGTGTCAACCCAAACCGCTTTAACAGGAATGACAACAGATGGCTATTTTGGAGCAACGTTGACCCTTCCATCAATACAGGAACAACAAAAAATAAGTGACTATTTCAAACAGCTCGACCACCTCATCACCCTTCATCAGCGTAAGTATGACAAGTTGGTAGTGATCAAAAAATCCATGCTTGAAAAAATGTTTCCGAAAGATGGACAGACTAAACCGGAAATCAGATTTTCGGGATTTACTGACGATTGGGAACAGCGTAAGTTGGGGGATATATTGGTTAGTTTACAGAATAATACACTTTCAAGAGCTGATCTATCGAACAAAGATGGTGTTGCAAAAAATGTTCATTATGGTGATATCCTTATCAAGTTTGGAGAGGTATTGGATGTAAGCAAAGAGTCGCTTCCTATGATTTCTGATGAGGGAGTATTGACTAAATATAAATCTTCATATTTACAGAATGGAGATGTGATTGTTGCAGATACGTCAGAAGACTCAACCGTTGGAAAATGTAGTGAAATAGCGGGATTGAATGGTGAGATTGTAGTGTCTGGATTGCACACTATTCCATACAGACCGGTGGAACAATTTGCCTCTGGATATTTGGGATATTATTTAAATTCTAGTGCTTATCATAGTCAGTTGATACCTTTGATGCAGGGAATTAAAGTTACATCAATTTCAAAATCCGCCGTGCATGATACGGATATTATTTATCCTAAAGCAAAGGAAGAACAGTCTAAAATTGGTAAGTATTTTCAATCACTAGATCATCTCATCACCCTTCATCAGCGTGAGTTGGAAAAATTGAAAAAAATAAAATTATCGATGCTCGAAAAGATGTTTGTATAGCAAAAATTATAATGCCAGCCAGAATGATCACGCGATTAAAAATTTTACTGGTTGGCATTATCATTTTGTTTGTAAAAATTTGCTTAACTTACGGTTTTAAGCTCAATTTTCACGAAAAATAGTAGATTTGTTCAGAAATAGCCGTGAAGATACCTTACGCTGATGAAGAGTGATGATGTGGTCGAGGTTGGAGAAATAAACACCAATCTTTTCTTGCTCTTCAATATTCATAGGCATCATTATTTTCCATTTATCTAATTTTGAGGTACTAATAAATGGTTGGTCGGACCCAACTGCCTCTACCAATGTATGCTTTAATATTTCCTGA
The DNA here is from genome assembly GCF_040227395.1 of Coprococcus sp. RTP21428st1_C9_RTP21428_210409. Taxonomy (NCBI): domain Bacteria; kingdom Bacillati; phylum Bacillota; class Clostridia; order Lachnospirales; family Lachnospiraceae; genus Coprococcus; species Coprococcus sp. RTP21428st1_C9_RTP21428_210409. Next base: position 44,572 of record NZ_JBEHVV010000013.1, on the reverse strand, counting down.
GATAGAAGAATATAACTAAAATCTTTATCACACCCCGCTTTATATACTATTTTCCCGGCTCTTTGATATAGCATAAAATTATTGTATTTGCTTGGTATTCGTGCAATTTTAAGATTTCCATTTGTGATTGGTCGATTTAATCCAACAACAATGTCTCCTTCTTTTAAAACAAATTCCGGATATTGTTCAATAAATGATTCTGGTAAATGGTTTAAATTATCATCGTTTATTATTCCATGTTGAATAGACTCACCATTTATTAATCCAGCTCCATCATCACAATAATCAGTCATTTTAAATGCATAGCCAGAACTCATTTTATAATAATCCGCAAACTTACGCTGTTCCCAATCATCAGTAAATCCTTTGAATCTAATTCCCGGCTTTTTTGAATTATCACCCATACTATTCACCTCCGAGAAGCTTTTTCAGGCATGCAAGTCCTGCCATATCGAACTCATTTCCAACCAGGTCATCGAGCATTTTGCACAATTCTGCCTCAGCACTGTGAATTTCATTCTCTATGTCAGTCAGGGTATTTGCATACTTGCTGCTGAGAGCCTGAACCTTCTTCTCAAGATCACCCACAATGCTCTCCGGTATGGTCTTCATGCCAGCGGATATTGGGAATATCCACTTTCTGTATAACATCTCATCAACCTCTGCATCTGTCAGATTCTCAATAACAGTCTTGGTCTTCATGTGAAGTTCAACATTCATGTCCTTCACTGCCTTTTTCAGATCCTTCTCCTCTTTAGACAGCGCAGTATATCTCTCTAGTGTAACCTTCAATGCCTTCTCTTCCTCGGTATCTGCATTTCTAAGCTCTTTAAGCCTAACGGCAACACCCTTTGCATTGAAAGCATCCTGGGTATCATTTAATATATCACTCTGCTTGTCGTCCTCAGTAAGATTGTCGATTAACTCCTCATACTCTGATGATATATCATTGATACGACGCTCTTTTTCTGTGATCTGTGCCAATTCATCCCGGAGCAATTCCTTCTGTACAAGATCAAATGGCAGTATTCTACCCTTCCAGCCGTCCTGAACTTCCTTATCTTTCTTGACAACCATGTTTGGATCAACACCTCTGACCGCATCCTTGCCCTCTGTCAGGATCACATCAAAATCCATGGCAATTGTATTCCAATTGTCATCAAGTATCTGATACGCAGCGTATTTGTCTACAAGCGGTACGTCCGCCAATCTTGCAAATATATCATCTCCTATCACCGCCTCTTCCTTTGAAACCTGTACAGTTTCCATGCCGGTGATCAGCTTATTTCGAAGTACATCATCAAAATCTGCAAACGAATCCGTAAACTTCTTTCTGAACCGCTCTATATCAGCACTGTTCTCTATCTCTTTCTTAACATTCTCCACCTTCACACTGGAATAAGGCGTACCATCACCAGCAAATAACAGATCTCTAAGTTCCGGGAACGCATCCCAATACATGGACAGCTCATCTATCTCCGCATTCGGGATTCCTCCCATCATGCTTGCATATATATCCCATGATTCTGCATTTTCCGAAGAGTCCACATACCTTGGGATGTTCAGATTGTATTCATTTGCACGTATTTCTGATCTGCTTACAACCTTTGAATACTTATCTATATTTTTTCTGGATATATATGTGTCAACAATACGCTTTATATCCGATGCTTGAAGCTTATTATTTTTGCCCTCTTTGACATACCCCTTTGAGGCATCAATTATGAGAACATCATTGTTATCTCTCTGCTGCTTTAAGACCATGATAATCGTTGGTATGCCAGTTCCAAAAAATATGTTTGCAGGAAGACCAATTATCGCATCGATATTATTTTTCTCTATAAGGTTTGTCCTTATGCGCTCCTCCTCGCCACATCGGAACAACACTCCATGAGGAAGTACTATAGTCATAATGCCATCCGGCTTAATATGATACAGGTCATGCAGAAGAAAGGCATAGTCCGCTTTGCTTTTTGGTGCAAGTCCATATTCACTATATCTCGGATCCAGCTCCTTGCCTTCAGGAGACCACTGCTGCGAATATGGCGGATTAGAGACTACTGCATCCACTCGCAGAACAGGTGGATAGCTTTCGAGATCTATAGGCCAGTCATCCTCCAGCGTGTCCGCATTTCTCGTAAATATATTTGACGGATTTATCCCCCGCATTACCAGGTTCATTCTAGTCAGATTGTATGTATTCTCCTTAAGCTCCTGTGCATAATATCTTATACTGTCACGGCTCATATACTTTGACGCACTATGTCCTATATTAATAAGCAGTGAGCCTGAGCCTGAAGTTGGATCATATATTGCGATATGCTCTTTATCCTTCAGATGATATGCAACAATCTCCGACATGAGAAGAGACACTTCGTGTGGGGTATAGAATTCCCCGGCCTTTTTTCCGGCATTTGCCGCAAAATTCGATATCAAATATTCATATATGAATCCCAGCACATCGTATCCCTGTTTCTCGTCCATCGGTATATCCTTGATGAGCTGAAGCAGATCGCTGATAGCCTTTGTTCTGGCATTGCTAGTCTCTCCAAGCTTTGACAGGCCGGTCTGAAGTGTCTCAAATACTCCTGAAAACACTTTCTTATGCGAATCATTTATAAGACGCTCAAATGCCGACAAAGCATCTGTTACATTGGATGCATCAAAATCGCGCCCCATACTGATCCATGTTGAAAACAGGTTTCTGTATTCTATAAAATAGCCCAGATTATGACGGCACTGTTCCACAACCTCTTTGTCTTCTTCTACAAGCTCCGGAAGATCACCATCCTCCCAATCATTCTTTTTCAGATATTCAACCTCTCTGTCAGACAAAAACTTGTAAAATATAAATCCTAAAATATAATCCTTGTACTCATTTGCCTCTATCTTTGAACGCATCTTGTTCGCAGATTCCCATATTCTTGAGGCAAGCTGCTGTTTGTTCATCTCTCTCCTCCTATCACCTTGTCACTCTTGTTCTCTCCACAGCATCCTTCCAGCCTGCAAGGAGCGTCTCCCTCTTATCCTCGGTTATCCCCGGCTCAAATCTTCTGTCGGCCTTCCAGTAACCCTTGATCTCATCCAGACTGTCATAGTAGCCAACCGCAAGTCCAGCCAGATATGCAGCGCCCAGAGCTGTTGTCTCCGTGATCACAGGCCGCACAATCTCGGCATTCTCTATATCTGCCTGGAACTGCATCAGGAAGTTGTTGGCACTTGCACCACCGTCCACTCGCAGGCTTGTGATAGAAAGTCCTGCATCCATCTCCATAGCCGCAAGAACATCCGATGTCTCATATGCCAGCGATTCGACTGTCGCCCTGACAAAGTGCGCCTTATTTGTTCCCCTTGTAAGGCCGAACACTGCCCCTCTGGCGTACGCATCCCAGTAAGGAGCGCCAAGTCCCGTAAATGCAGGTACCACATATACACCATTACTGTCCGGCACAGACAGAGCAATGCGCTCAGTATCCGCAGCATTGTCTATGAGCTTCATCTCATCTCTGAGCCACTTGATGGCTGCTCCAGCCACAAACACACTTCCCTCAAGCGCATAGCTGACTTTTCCGTCAAGTCCTATGGCTATGGTGGTGAGAAGTCCCTGCTGCGAGTCAACTGCCTTATCCCCCGTGTTCATGAGGAGGAAACAACCTGTTCCGTAGGTGTTCTTCACATCTCCTGCCTCAAAGCAGCACTGTCCGAACAGCGCAGCCTGCTGATCTCCGGCAACTCCCGCTATAGGCACCTCACCGCCAAATATCTCTCTGTCCGTGTATCCGTATATCTCACTGGAATTTCTCACTGCCGGAAGCATGCTCTCCGGGATGTTGAACTTTGCAAGCAATTCCCTGTCCCACTTCAGTGTATGAATGTTGAATAGCATGGTACGCGATGCGTTCGTGTAGTCCGTTGCATGGACTCTTCCGCCTGTGAGCTTGTATATAAGCCATGTGTCAACAGTTCCGAACATCAGCTCCCCTGCCTCTGCGCGTTCCCTGGCTCCAGGCACATTGTCAAGTATCCACTCTATCTTCGTTGCAGAGAAATATGGATCAACTATCAGTCCCGTTTTCTCTCTTATCACCTTGTCATATCCTTCAGCCTTAAGCTGCTCTATCCTGTCCGCAGTTCTCCTACACTGCCACACAATGGCATGATACACCGGATTGCCGGTCTTTCGATCCCACACTATGGTTGTCTCTCTCTGATTGGTGATTCCTATTGCGGCTATGTCCTCGGTGCGGATTCCCATGGTCTCCCTCGCCTCCATCATCACCGACATCTGGGTTGCCCATATCTCCATAGGGTCATGCTCCACCCAGCCGTTATTCGGGAAATGCTGGGTGAACTCCTTCTGTTTCACTGAGCATATCCTGCCTTCCTTATCAAATATTATCGCCCTTGAGCTGGTCGTTCCCTGATCCAGCGCCATTATATAATCTGCCAAATTGCCCTCCTTCTGATTTACGGACGCTCGGCCCTAGTCATTTTTCAAATAATTTTCCCTCAGGTGTTCGTTCACCCTCTCAACCTCTGCCTTGAAGTCCCGTGAGGACATGCGGATCGCGCCCTGTCCCATGGTGACTATCTGCTCCAGTCCGTCTGATGTGACCACAGTGACCTTGTGCTTTCTCGCAATCTCATGTGTGAGCTTTTCTATATGCGCATCCGCGGTCTCACCCTCCTTGGTGTACACAACCTCTATATCGTCATAAGGAAATCTCTCCCCCTTGTTGTCCTTCACCTTGTAGCCGTCAAATACCACTATCAGATGACAGTTCATATATCCCTGATAGTTCGACAGGATATCCATGAGTTTTCCTCTCGCGGAGTCTATGTTGTGCTCCGACAGTTCCCGAAGTGTATCCCACGCAAATATGACGTTGTAGCCATCCACTATGACATAGTCCTCGCCACTCTTTCTGCGCTTGAATGCTCCAGGTGTTGCTATCCCTCTATCGGCTGGCCTGCTGCCCACAAGAGGCCCATTCCCAGGCTGTCTGTCTCTGGACTGACTCTTATTATACTGTCCATTTACTTTATACTCAGATGTAGTTCTCCTGAATCTTCCGTTCAGTGCCACATCCTTGTCCTTGTAATCTCCGCCAAATGTCCTTGCAAATATCTCGCTGAGCTCCTCATCTGTTATGGACATCTCCGATACACTCTTTCCCGGCCTGTTCACCGGAATATCCATAGCATAGCCATCTTCCGTGTAGCCAAGCTGGCCCGAGATCTCAAATCCCGGATCCTCCTTCACATGCATGTTCTCATACACATCATACCAGTCCACCAGATAACCTGCACCATGGGCGCAGAATACCGATGATGATGGATTAAATCTGTCAAGCTCAGGATCATAATGTCTCTCAGCCAGAACCTCTTCGGTGTTGTGGCATGGCTGATAGCCGTCTATATCCACCTGAAGCCTGCCTGTACCTCTGGAAAATGCTGTGAGTTCACTGTAATACTCTCTCATGGTATATACCGGGGCATGTCCCGTGATGACTGTCGTCTCACCGGATATCTCCTGACCGTCCATAGTTCCGCTCATCTTCACTATGTCTGCAAGAACCCTTCCGGCATATTCCTGTGGTACCTCTATTTTAAATGCATACACAGGTTCCAGCAAGACACTTTCCGCCATCATAAGGCCCTGTCTCACCGCCCTGTATGTCGCCTGTCTGAAATCTCCACCCTCAGTGTGCTTCTGATGTGCGCGCCCCGCAGTGATGCTTATCTTCATATCCGTGATTGGTGATCCCGTAAGCACTCCCCTGAACTCACGCTCCTGAAGATGGGTGAGTATCAGTCTCTGCCAGTTCTTATCCAGTACATCCTCGCTGCAAATGCTGTCAAAGCACATTCCACTGCCATTTTCCATAGGTTCAAGCAACAAATGTACCTCTGCGTAGTGCCTGAGCGGTTCAAAATGTCCTACACCCATGACTGGAGCCGCGATCGTCTCCTTGTATGATATCCTGCCCTGTCCGTATGTGATGGCAATTCCAAACCTGTCTCTTACCATCTGAGCCACTACCTCAAGCTGTACCTGCCCCATGACCTTGATGTATATCTCTCCTGCAGTCTCATTCCACTGCACCTGGAGCTGGGGATCCTCTTCCTCAAGCAGTCTGAGCTTTGACACCATCGTGACCGCATCCACATCAGTCGGGTACATGACCTTATAGCTGAGAACCGGCTCCAGACTTGGGAGCTCTCCATCCGGGCAGGCACCGATTCCCTGTCTGCCGTAGGTATTCACAAGTCCCGGAACAGCACAGACACATCCGGCGGGAACCTGGGTTACCATGTCGTACTTTGCACCGGAGTACACCCTTATCTGGTTTACCTTTTCAAGTGTTTCCTCGCCCTGTCTGCCTGTAAGCGTGAGTACATCCTTTAGTCTCAAGGTTCCCCCTGTGATCTTCATATAAGTCAGCCTCTCTCCTTTGTCATCACGGCCGATCTTAAATACCCTCGCGCCAAATTCATTCATTCTCTGAGGCTCAGTCACATATCTGTTCATTCCATCCAGCAGCTCAGCCACGCCATCATTTTTAAGTGCTGAACCAAAATAACAAGGAAACAGCTTTCTGTCTGCCACAGCCTTAGCTATGTCATCTTCCCGGTTTTCCCCGGTCTCAAGGAATCTCTCTAACATGTTCTCATCGCACATAGCTATGTGTTCACCAGCATCTTCACATAAAAAATCGACACAGCCATCACTCAGTCTGTGTCTGATATTGTCCATGAGATACTCCCTGTCATACCCCGTCATGTCCATCTTATTTACAAATATAAATACAGGAATCTCATATCTCTCAAGCAGTTTCCACAGTGTCTCCGTGTGGCTCTGAACACCGTCCATGCCATTGATTACCAAAACTGCATAATCGAGGACCTGAAGAGTCCTCTCCATCTCCGTTCCGAAATCCACATGTCCTGGAGTGTCAAGCAGTGCTATATGCATATCACCAAAGTTAAGCTCCGCCTGCTTGGAAAATATCGTAATTCCCCTGTCCTTTTCCTGACTGTCTGTATCAAGGTATGTATCCTGATGATCCACACGTCCAAGCTTTCTGATACGTCCAGTCTGGTAGAGCATCGCCTCGGAGAGTGTGGTCTTGCCTGAATCAACGTGGGCCAGTATGCCCGCGACTATGTTCTTCATATGTATCTTTTTCCCTTCACCAGCCGATATATATCACCTGCCACGCATCTTGCTGACCATTGATATATATCGGTTCTTTATAAACTCATTTATCGGTTCAGCTATGAGTCTGTATCCGCCATGCTATCGCCATCCGGGATTCCCTGTTTTTCATTCTGCGCCGCCTTATATCTCTTGAACCTCTTGAAGAATATGGCTGTAAATGCACCTATGATAAAAGGGAACATGAATGTGGCAAATCTATAGAGAAGTGCCATGGCTCCGGCTGCAGCAGAACCAACAAGTCCCGAATAGATCGCTGTCATAACAAGCTCACTTGATCCGATTCCTCCCGGCATAGGAATGACTGCCGCCAGCATGACACTCATGGCTGTTATACCTATTGACGTGACAATATTCATATCACACAAGTTGTGACACACTATATAAGGTATGGCAAACCAGCACGCGAACTTGCATATATCAAGCAGCATGACTACCACTATAAGCCACGGTTTCTTAAGCACAACCCTGGTGGCATCCTCCATCATAGCTGTCTGCTCACTTAAACTGTCAATCTGCTTTGCAAATCGTCCTTTAAACAAAGCATCAGCTTTTTCAAGAAGCCATCTGAGGAATCTGTGAAACGGCGGCCAGCACGCAAAGAGCACTATCGCCATCGTTATGAGTATGGTCGCTATAACGCCGAGGACAACATATGAACTGTATTTGCCAAATACTCCAAGCATATATTCTCTGTTCGCAAGAAACAATGCCACCGCCATAACACATATGGTCATCTTGTGTATCGCATAATCAATAGAGTACAGACCAAGCGCTTTCGACGGCTGTATTCCGCAGTGTTTCATGAACAATGTGGATGCCACTATGGTACCGCTTCCAAGCGTTGACACCCTGTAAAATGACACAAAATACGTCATAATATTTGCATCGAAAAATGTCATATTGTTCTCCACCTGTCGCATGAGGATAAACGTTATGCAACTCTCTATCACTCCGTATAAAAGCGTCGCTCCGAGAATAGCTGCCACGACCACAGGACTTGTCTTTACAAGCTGCGACATTATAGGGCCTGCCATGTCACGGAACACATATATGATAAGTCCGACCAGCACCAGCACACACAACCATTTTATAAGTGTTTTCTGTCTATCTGATAGTTTTTTCATAGTCTTATATCCCTTTTCCCCTAATATCAATTCATTCAGATCAGTCTTATCCCAATCTGCCCACCATCTCAAATGCACCGGCAATTAGCTGCTGATCTCATGTTTCGTACAATAGATTAACAAGCTAAAGTGAAAAAAACAAGCATTTGTTATTTCATTCTGACATAATAGGTAGACTTGCCTGTACCGCCTCTGCCTATATCGCCCTCTTTTACGAGTTTTCTGAGTGCTCCCTCTACCGAACTGATGCTGAGAGACGGACAAAGTTCCATTATATCCTGCTTTGTAAACTTTCCTATTTTCAGCAGTATTGCTTTTCGCACCATCTCAATCGCCGGCAACTTTTCCTCTACGATTTCAAAGCGCTCCTCAAAATCCTTATAAGCAGCCAGTATTGTCCCAAGGAGATATTTTATAAACGGGATCACGTCCTCTGTGCCCTCGTGCCAGCTTGCCTGGGCTTTCCCAAGCGACTCATAATATAACTCCTTATTCCCCGCTATCTTTGCCTCAAGAGAAATATACTTTCCAACATAGAATCCGCTTCTATATAGCAGAAGCGTTGTGAGCAGTCTGCTCATTCTGCCATTGCCATCATTAAACGGGTGTATGCACAGAAAATCATGTATGAAAACAGGAATGACGATCAGCGGCTCCACCTCGAAATTACCGATCACCCTGTTGTATTCCCCACATATCCTGTCCAGCGCTTCCGGTGTCTCAAATGGAGCCATCGGCGTGAACAGGACTTCCGTTTGCCCATCAGGATAAGTTGCGCTGATATAATTCTGCACCGTCTTTGTCCTTCCTGCAAATGGGTTATTCATATGACTGTACAACATCTTATGCAGCTGAAGTATATAATTCTGAGTTATAGGTATTGCATCAAAGCTTTCATGTATAACCCCCAGCACATCCCTGTAACCTGCTATCTCTTCCTCGGCTCTGTTCTTCGGTGTGGTCTTCTCCTCAACCAACTGCTTTATTCTTGTATTTGTTGTGACTATACCCTCTATGGCATTGGACGCCTCCGTGCTCTGGATCTTTGCTATCTCCACAAGCTTATCCAGTTCATCTGGACGCTGTCTTAAATACAGTTCCTGTTTACCTGCATATCTATATATTGCAGCTATGAGTCCAAGCACTTCAGAATCCCATTTTTCTTCTTTTATTTTACTGTAATTAAAAGTTCTCATTCCCTTAATCTACTCCTTTTCCCTTAAATACTAGCACATTTTAAGGGAAAGTCAACCCAATTAAGGGCATTTCCCCTCAATGTTCTATCAGTTTTAAGGTTATCCAATTGTATACTATTTATGCAGCTAATTAAGGGTACTTTCAAAAAAGCCACCACATCAAAACACGATGTGGTGGCTTTTTCATATAAATTCTATATCACAGCAATTACTATATATCCATTTAGCCGAATAACGGAGTTGAGTAATATCTGTCTCCACTGTCTGGAAGAAGTACTACGATATTCTTGCCTGCATACTCAGGGCGCTCTGCGATCTGCTTTGCTGCAAAGTAAGCTGCACCTGATGAGATTCCTACGAGGATTCCCTCTGCTGATGCGATCTCCTTTGCTGCTGCAAATGCATCATCATTCTCAACAGCGATGATCTCGTCGTATACCTTTGTATTCAAAGTGTCAGGAACAAATCCTGCACCGATTCCCTGTATCTTGTGTGCTCCAGAAACACCCTTTGAGAGAACTGGTGATGTGGCAGGCTCAACTGCGATGACCTTTACATCTGGATTCTTCTCCTTCAGATACTCGCCAACGCCTGTGATAGTTCCACCTGTTCCGATACCGGCTACAAATACATCTACCTTGCCGTCTGTATCCTCCCAGATTTCAGGACCAGTTGTGAGTCTGTGTGCCTTTGGATTGGATGGATTTACGAACTGTCCAGCTACAAAGCTGCCAGGGATCTCCTTTGAAAGCTCATCAGCCTTTGCGATGGCTCCCTTCATTCCCTTTGTTCCGTCTGTGAGAACTATCTCAGCACCGTATGCCTTGATGATGTTACGTCTCTCAACGCTCATGGTCTCAGGCATAACGATGATCGCCTTGTAACCCTTGGCTGTTGCTATGGATGCAAGACCGATACCTGTGTTACCTGATGTAGGCTCGATGATAGTTGCACCCGGCTTGAGTGTTCCATCCTTCTCAGCATCCTCGATCATCTGGAATGCGATCCTGTCCTTTACACTTCCTGCTGGGTTAAAGTACTCCAACTTCGCAAGGATATTTGCCTTGAGATCATTCTTCTTCTCTATGTTTGAAAGCTCCAGAAGTGGAGTCTTACCTATAAGCTCTGCTGCGCTCTTATATATATTACTCATTGTATAAAACCTCTCTTTCTAACTGCAAAATTTTAATATATGATTTGCGGTGCGAAAACCAAGTATATCTGTCGCAAGCAGTAACCAATACCACTTGCAGGACATTTGAGGCCACCGGTACTCAGCGATACGAAGTGAGTGCTAGTACCGCTGTAGGCCGAAACGAGTGGAAACGTTCCTGCAACGTGGTATTGTCTATCTGCTGCGACATTCACAAGCCGCACCGCAAATATATTACTCCTGGATTGCCTTGAATGCCTCGTCAAGATCCTCGATGATATCGTCTATGTTCTCAGTACCGATTGAAAGTCTGATCGTGTTCTGCTTGATTCCCTGATCGATAAGCTCAGCCTCATTCAGCTCTGAGTGAGTTGTTGATGCCGGGTGGATAGCCAGTGACTTAACATCAGCGACATTTGCAAGAAGTGAGAATATCTCCAGATTGTCAATGAACTTCTTGGCTGTCTCTGCGTCACCCTTGATCTCAAATGTGAAGATCGAACCACCGCCGTTAGGGAAGTACTTCTTGTACAGTCTCTGCTGCTCAGGATCTGTGGATACTGAAGGGTGATTTACCTTCTCAACAAGTGGATGGTTGTTCAGGTACTCAACTACCTTGAGTGCATTTGATACATGTCTCTCAACACGGAGTGACAGTGTCTCAAGTCCCTGAAGGAATATCCATGAGTGTATTGGTGAGATCGTAGCACCTGTGTCACGGAGAAGGATAGCTCTGATTCTTGTGACAAATGCTGCAGGACCTGCTGCGTCTACAAAGCTCACGCCGTGGTAACTCTCATTTGGCTCAGTGAGCTGTGGGAACTTGCCTGATGCCTTCCAGTCGAAGTTACCGCTGTCGATGATAACGCCACCGATAGTTGTTCCGTGTCCACCGATGAACTTTGTTGCTGAGTGAACTACGATGTCAGCGCCGTACTCGATAGGTCTTACAAGGTATGGTGTTGCAAATGTGCTGTCGATCACTAGCGGAATCTTGTGTGCGTGAGCGATTTTTGCAATTGTCTCGATATCTGAAACCTCTGAGTTAGGATTTCCAAGAACCTCGATGTAGAGGGCCTTTGTGTTCTCCTGGATAGCATCCTCAAATGCCTGTGGATCAAGTGGATCAACGAATGTTGTATCTACATTGTAATCCTTGAGTGTATGTGCAAGGAGATTGTATGTTCCGCCGTAGATATTCTTTGCTGCTACAATGTGGTCTCCTGCAAGTGCAAGGTTCTGAATTGTATATGTAACTGCCGCTGCACCTGAACCAACTGCCAGTGCTGCAACGCCACCCTCGAGGGCTGCGATTCTTCTCTCAAATACATCCTCTGTTGGATTTGTAAGTCTTCCGTAGATGTTGCCGGCATCCTTGAGTGCAAATCTGTCAGCTGCATGCTGTGAGTTGTGGAATACGAATGATGATGTCTGGTAGATTGGTACCGCTCTTGCATCTGTAACCGGGTCTGCTGTCTCCTGTCCTACGTGTAACTGTAATGTCTCAAACTTTAAATTTCTCTCTGCTCTTGTCTTCTTTGCCATGATCTTATTCTCCTTAAATTCAAATATATTATCTGTCATGCGCACCTGCCCATTCATCTTGTCATGTATATGAGCTCATGTGGCATTATACTCTTCTTTATTATTCTCTGTCTATTATGTATGATCTGTTATTTATATCTGTGTCATGATTATTTGTTCTGTGTTTGATTTAACAGCAGCAACACATGACTTCTATGCAACACATTCGTCTGTCTTCATTAAGGTACTGTGGTTTAAATGTCCTTCCCAGCATATCAACACCTCTTTCTCGATTTTCGTCTTTGAACTTTGACTTGATCGTATCATTTCTGTGATTATTTTTACTTTTCACATAATTCCTACTCGGAAACTATGAATTAAGCATAGCTGTATATTACAGCCTAATTCCCACTTTGTCAATAGGTTTTTTATGAATTATCTTGATTGTTTTTTTTCAGATGTTATAATAGACATGTAAATGATGTGAAATCATCAGTAAATACAGGCATTTGGGAGGTTTATATTATGAAGGTATCCACAAAAGGGCGTTACGCTCTGCGTTTTCTTATAAATATAGCATCGAGGACAGACGGCAAGCCAGTGAGCATCAAGGATGTTGCCGCACAGGAGGAAATATCCGAGAAATACCTTGAGCAGATCACTTCTGTGCTAAACTCCGGCGGGCTGGTGAAGAGCACCAGAGGACCGCAGGGAGGCTATCTTCTAAGGAAAGCACCGGAGGACATAACAGTTGGAATGGTTTTAAGGCTCACTGAGGGCGGCATATCTCCTGTTGCGTGCCTTGATGCAGATGAATTCCAGTGCGACCGCGAGGCAAGATGCTCCACCATAGGTCTCTGGCGCAGACTGGACAAAGCGATCCGGGACGTGGTAGACACCACCACCATCGCTGACCTTGTGGCAGAAAGACCTGAGGCGGCAGATAACTATTGCATTTAAATCATATTTGCCCTATCAAAACATAAAAGCATGTATATATGATTTCCAGCAGGGCAGCTGGGATTCATATATACATGCTTTTGTTATATTTTTATATTTTTGACTTCAAAATCCGTACAACTTTCTCAACATACAGCCTTACACCATCCCCAGGGAACACATCTTCCGGCATCTCAAATCCGTGTTCCTCACGGTACATATAATACCTGTTATCTATGTATTCACCATATTTTTCACAGAGATCATATACCTCCCTCAAATTATGCATTTATTTACAAAAATAATACCCTGTCCTTGCGGACAGGGTAAGTGAACCTGTGATGTAAAATTTTCACTCTTACTTGTGAGCCATTGTCTTGATCTCTGTGTCGATCTTCTGTACGAACTCGTCAAGTGGAAGAACTGTTGTGTCAGCCTCACCGTGAAGTCTGTATGATACTGTTCCGTTCTCAGCCTCATTGAATCCGATTACGAGAAGGTATGGAACCTTCTGAACCTGACCCTCACGCATACGATAACCAAGCTTCTCTGCTCTGTCGTCGAGCTCTACACGAACGTCGATGGCATCAAGGGCATCAACAACCTTATGAGCATAAGCCATGAGATCCTCGTTGTCTGTCTTGACAGGCATAACTCTTACCTGTACAGGTGCAAGCCATGTTGGAAGATTGCCCTTTGTCTCCTCAAGGATGTAAGCCATGAATCTGTCGAGAGATCCAAGGATAGCTCTGTGGAGAACTACAGGTGTCTTCTTCTCGCCGTCCTTGTCGATATACTTCAGATCGAACTTAGCTGGCAGACAGAAGTCGAGCTGACATGTCGAGAGTGTATACTCATTTCCTACGGCCGGCTTAACATTTACATCAAGCTTTGGTCCGTAGAATGCAGCCTCACCGATCTCCTCTGTGTAATCGATTCCTATATCATCAAGAACTTTTCTAAGTGCATTCTCTGCTTTGTTCCACATCTCATCGTCATCGTGATACTTTACCTTGTCCTCTGGGTCACGGAGTGACAGTACGCATCTGTAATCTGTGATTCCGAAATCCTTGTATGTGTCAAATATGAGCTTAACAACTCCTGCAAACTCTTCCTCGATCTGGTCTGGTGTCACAAATATATGTGAATCGTTCTGACAGAAGTGTCTTCCTCTCTCAATACCCTTGAGTGTACCACTTGCCTCAAATCTGAAATCGTGTGCGATCTCAGCGATCCTGATAGGAAGATCCTTATATGAGTGCATCTTGTTTGCATATATCATCATGTGGTGCGGGCAGTTCATTGGACGAAGTACAAATGACTCTCCCTCCATCTCCATTGCCGGGAACATGTTGTCCTTGTAGTGATCCCAGTGACCTGATGTCTTGTAGAGGTTTACTGTACCTACACAAGGTGTCATAACGTGGAGATAGCCAAGCTTTCTCTCCTTGCGCTTGATGTAGTTCTCAAGCTCCTGCCATACTGTATATCCCTTTGGAAGGAACATTGGAAGTCCACGTCCTACGAGGTCATCAACCATGAAGAGCTGCATGTCCTTGCCGATCTTTCTGTGGTCTCTCTCCTTAGCCTCTTCAAGTAACTGAAGATGCTCCTCAAGCTCCTCCTTTGTAGGGAAGCACACACCGTATATTCTCTGGAGAACCTTGTTCTTGCTGTCGCCCTTCCAGTAAGCTCCTGAATGTCTGATGAGCTTGAAGTTACGGCAAAGCTTTACATTGTCTACGTGAGGTCCACGGCAGAGGTCTGTGAAATCACCCTGCTCATAGCATGTGATCGTTCCATCCTCAAGTCCATTTATAAGATCGAGCTTGTACTCGTCATCCTTGAACATCTCAAGAGCTTCTTCCTTGGATATCTCCTTGCGGATGATCTTCTTGCCGCTCTTGGCAATCTTCTTCATCTCTTTCTCGATGGCTGCGAGATCTTCCTCGCCTCTGATAACGTCATCGCCGAGATCTACATCATAGTAGAATCCTTCTGCAACTACCGGTCCTACCCAGAACTTTGCCTGTGGGTACAAATGCTTGATAGCCTGTGCCATAAGATGTGCACAGGAATGATTCAGTGTCTTAAGCTGTTCGTCTTCTTTGAAATTAACCATGTCAGTTCTCCTTCTTACTTCTTATAAAGTGAAAATACGTTGCAGACGCAGCAGACATCAATATATTCTGCCCGGCGTCTGGTTATACATGAGCTTTCTGTAACAACTAAAAAAGCACCCTTAGATATAATCTATCTAAGGGTGCGTATGCACGTTTCCACCTTAACTTTTAACTCAATTATGCCTTTAACGCAGCTACTCGGTGACGCTTATATCGCGCACGGCTCGGGAGTGGTCTTCATGTGATATATCATAAGCTGCTCCCACCATATGTTCTGGCTCACGTCTGATTCATATCTGAGTCCGATTCACATATGCAGCTCTCTCTGGATGCATCCACCACACTACTCTTTCCGTCTATGCCTTTGTCTTATCTGCCACCTAGTGTAGCACGATATATTTTTTTTCACAATAGTATTTTTTATTTTTTTGTCTTTATTTTTTTCAACCATTTCAGCCTTTTTCAGCCAATCAAACAGCCAACAGACTTCTCTCTACCTCATCTCCATGGAAAGACTCATATCCTGGCCGTCCACCACAAGAGTTCCCATGCTGCCGCATACCACAGGCATCATCGGTGACAGATGTCCGAGATCCACATCCATCACGACAGGCACATTGTATTTTCCTATGATCCCCAGCACAGCCTGATACTGGTCAAGGCCCATCATCTCCTGTCCGAACTGCAGCGGTCTGCCGATCATAAAGCCCTTACAGTATCTGAACCATCCGCCGTTGTCCATCTGCCACATGGCTCGTCTTATGGACATGACGTTCAGATCACAGGACTCGAGGAACCAGATAAATCCATCATCCTTATATCTCTCAAGGAATTCGCCAACATGGTCAAACTTTGTTCCTATAAGGTTCACCAGACAGTCCATGCAGCCGCCTATCATTCGCCCGCTCACCTGGAACTTCTCAGGATAGCCCTTTATCACTCTTGGCTCTGTGATGTTGTATGGCAAGAATGGATGTTCCTCATCCCTGAGGGATTCCTTCTCCCATCCGTCATATCCGGCAAATGACAGTTTCTGTCCCTGAAGGACCGCCATAGCATCCGCAACTGATCGGTGCCACGGCTCTTGTCCAAATGCCGCCGCACACGGACCATATATGGACGCCGTATCGCACAATGTCGTGAGCAGGAATGTGAGATTTGTGTTGTCCGAATATCCCATAAACCACTTCGGATCTGCTGCCCTCAGTCTGTCAAAATCAACATAGTTAAGTATCTCGCACATGAGCTCTCCGCCGCCGCAGGATATGAGTGCATCGTTCTTCTCCGATGTGTAATAGTCATTTATCTCCTGACCGCACAGCTCCGGCTTGTTGCTGATTCCTATGCCCTCACCGGTATAACAATTTGGTCCGATCTGTATACCAAAACCCATATTCCTGAAGTTCTCCTGCGCTCTGCCAAATGCAGTCTTATACGGCTCTGTATCACAGCCAAATGATGGCGCAACGAAACCTATCGCATCGCCCTTTTTTATAAATTTCGGAAATCTCATATATCATACACAGGTATTTCCTGCTTACCTCCTTCTTATCGTTTTATCATATTCAGCCATCCGGTCCAAATCCCCAGACATCATAGATTTCTACATCAGTTTTAATATCCACTCAACCACGAACACCGTCACACACGCCGCAGCAGCCACAACTATAAGCCCCTTCTGCTTGATTCCAAGTATGAGTGCTACCACAAATCCACATACAGCGCTTATGATACTCTCCGTACTGTATAAAATTGACGGAAGTGTCAACGCCGTGAGACATGAATACGGCACATAATATAGAAATGAATTGACAAATCTGTTCTCTATCTTCTTGCGGAACGCCACCAGCGGCACCATTCTTATGAGGTAAGTGACAACCGCCATGGTTATTATATATATGTATATATTCATCACTGCACCTCCTTTTTCTCAGCAGTTCCCACTGGGAAGAATATAGCCCCTATCACAGAGGCTGCCACCGTGCTTATGATTATGGCAATTCCAGTCGATATAAACTTGAATATCGGAACGTAATACAACACGCATGATATGGCAGCAGCCACAAGTGCCACTATGGCAACCGGTCTGGACTTCCTGGCAACCGGCATGACTATGGCGACGAACATTCCGTAGAGTGCCAAGCTTAATGCGCTGCTGATGGACTTCGGAAGGATCCCGGATGCCACCGCACCGAACAGCGTTCCGCCCGTCCAGCCGACTATCGGAAGGAGCTGAAGTCCTATCATATACCCAAATGTCAATTCCTTCACATGGCCCATCGCCACCGCAAATATCTCGTCAGTATTTGCAAATGCTATTACGAGTCTCTCCTTGATTCCAACTGCCTCCCCAAGCTTCTGTGAAAGTGACAGGCTCATGAGAGAATATCTCAGATTGATTATGAACTGGGTGAGTATCATCTCAACCAGCGTTCCCCCTGCAAGGATAATCTTGAGTCCTGCAAACTGTCCCGCACTGGTTACATTTGTCAGGCTTATGATGACCGCCTGAAAACTTGTGAGTCCGCCCTTTACCGCCAGCAGACCAAAACTAAAACTTACTGCGAAATACCCCAGTGCTATCGGTATTCCATCCTTTAACCCTTTTCTAAATTCCATCTTAAATACTACTTCTTTCGTGACAAATTATGTTATCTCTTCCTTCTGCGTCCTCCGCAGTCGTAACACTTTACATACTTCCACACAAACCTGTCCTTGAACCCAAGGCCAAGATATGTGTATGCCCTTACCTTTGTATACAGCTTTCTGGCAGCCGCGATCTGCCTGTCATCCGGCTCAACGCGTCCGTATACAGCAGCCTGAACCCATTTTATAAACTCTGTGAACTCATCGCCCTTTATAAAGCTGCACGACTCCGTGACAGTGTCGGCATACTCCGTGTCGTTCTCACTGACATTCTCTATGGCACCAGAAAACACCATCATATCATACATCGCCGTGGACATCTCGTATATAGCTGATATCCTGTTTCTTCCCACAAGCCTGCGTCTCCTGCGCGCAACTATCGTCCTTCTTCTGAAGATGACTGCGCCCCACAATATCAGTATCACGGCAAGCACAACAACAACTGTTCTGAACACTCTGTTCTGTACAAGCTCCGACAGACCATCCCCGGCATCCCCTGGTGATCCCGACTGCGCATCTCCACTGCCATCATTCGGGACATCGACCTGATTGCCATTTTCTCCTGTGCCATTTGAAGAATCACCATCCGTCTCCGTAGTGACTTCTGTATTCTCTGACATCTGGGTTGTCGAATCAGTTGTCGCCTCCGTTGTTACATCCGTTGTTACATCCGGACTTGAAGTCTCCTCAGAAGTCTCCGGCTCCTCTGTATCATCCGATGAATTGTCCGCAGTATTATCACCGCTGTAATCCGGTTCCTTCGGTATCCCCAAAGTATCTGCCCTGTCTCCAAGCGGTGTGGCATCCACGATCACCCAGTCACCGGCATCCTCACTGTACGCTTCAATCCACGCATGACTGTATTTATCCAGAACCACCGCACGGTATGTTCCATCCGACTGCTTTATCCACGCAGACGACGGCACCACATAACCTGTATTATACACGGTGGAGATTCCCAGTATCCTGAAGCCCACCGCCGCCGCAGAAGCAAAGTGAACACAATATCCCTCATGAACGTCATACATCGCACTGTTGACCGGATCCTCACCCTCGGTAAATTTCTTTGGTGCTGTGGTATATGACATATGCTGTCTTATATATGTCACCAGTTTGTCCATGACCTCATTGGAAAACTTCTTATCTGGCGCATATCCCTGTATCTCTGATTCGTATCTTGCAAATGTGTCCTTATCATAATACACCATGACCTCATCATCAGGGCTGTGTCCATCTGCCCTTCCGTGCCATGACCCATTCTCATATGTAACATAGCTTCTCGACTTGACGTAGAGATTTCCCTGAGGCTTATCCTCCCTGATTATCTCATCCACAACTTCATCACCGGGATTGACCTCAGAATCATCCACCTTATAGTAACCTGAATATCCTTTGTTACTTTCCCCCGACAGAAAATATTCCATGTTGTCCACCATGTCGAGCAGTTTCCCTTGTTCCTTCACACCTCTGTCGTATACGCTGTCATATACAAGAAGGGTGACAACAAGGCACGCGGCAAATACCGTCACAGGAACTGCAATGTTCCACACCACCGACAGCGGCTGTCCCATTCTCATGAGAACATATCTCGCCACGATAAGTGACAATACAGTAAGCACTACTCCGGGTGCACTCACAGGTACACTGAGTGTTGCGCCAGCAAGCATAAACAAAAATGCAAGTCCGATAGCTATCATCAGACTGTTACACCTGTATATCATATAAGTGGCAAAGAACATTGACACCGCCACTATAAAAAGCACAAATTCCGTCACAGCACTCACGCTGACATAGTCAAGATCTATGAGTCCTGTCTTTATCCCATAAACCTTTTTCAGATCATATGCTATGCTGTATACCATGCCCTTTCCTCCGGCATAGAGCAGCTTTCTTCTGGCAAGCCCCCATCCCAGCAACACAGTAACCGGAACCACAATATCCAGTATCCTCTGTTCTTTTCTCAAAATGTACCACAGAGAATAAACCAGTGCTATCACCAGACTTCCTATGATATACGCACCCACAAGATTGGTGGAGTCCATATATTTATTTATATCCGAGCTGTATGCGATATCGCCCACAAGGTATGTCATACCAAGCGACAACGCCCATACAGCCAGTCCCAAAACAACTCTCAATTCCACACCTCTGTAATTCTATGATGATGCCTGGAGAATCTACACCGTGATATAGGATTTTGCAAGATCCTCCTTTATGGTTTCAAATCCCACCTGAAAACTTTCATCTCCACACTCTATATTGCCATTCATGTCTATGTCGATGAAGCTTGTGAAATCCTCCCCTCTGTATCTCTCTCTGTACATTCCTATCACATCGTAGCTGTCATTTGTCCTGGCATCCACATACGACAACCTTGCAGCGGCATCGTACACATCCTCCTCACGGACTATGCGGTATCTCGTTATGGACATCTCCTCCGGATCATACCACGCTATAAAGTGAGGGACTTTAACATCTATCAGTGAAAAGCTCACCGATACCATGGATTCCAGCGCAACAGACATTGCCTGTCCATAGTGACGGCAGTTTCTTCCATCGAGATCCATACAGATGATGACCGGACACGACAATGCCTTTGATGTATCCCTGACCATTATCTCATCCTGTCTGGCCGACAACTTCCAGTGGATACGGGTCATCCTGTCTCCAGGTCTGTACTCTCTCACCTGATACACCTCGGTCGAGTCATCGCTTCTCACATCCGAATAATATACATCACTGTCCGTCACAAAATCTCTTGTGTTCTTCGTGACCTCCACCGGAACGAGATAGCACTGAGGCAATACGTAAATGTACGCCGTTCCACCAACCTTTTTCCTGATCGAGAAAATATGGAAAGCATCATATATCCTGACGCCCGATGCCTTTATCTCGTATCTTCCGCTGACATCCAGCTTCATCTTTCCCACGCACTTTCCATACCTGTCATCTATCTGTTCAAATGTACTCTTCTTCTTTTTCTTCATACCCGGAGCAAGAACACTGAACACCGCTGCCACATGGGGTACCTGACCACCGGTGGCAGATACCGCAAGTTCCGGACAAAATGTACTGTTCTTCTCAACCACAGGTATATTCATCTGCATCTTAACACTGGTTCTTATGTATCGCACGATCAGCCCGGCTATAAGACTCAGCATGACAGCAGTCATGATCACCGCTGCGAAAAAGTATGATTTTTCTTTATTGATTATTCCTATATATACACATGCCCCTATCAGGACAATATACAATATTCCTCGTCTCATACGACATCCTACCACTACACGCTTCCAAATCTCATGCTACTTTTTCGCCGAACTTCTTCGTCTAACCGACGGTTTGTACACCCTCTCCATTATGTCCTTGAGCACAGCCTCCTGTGTTATGTGGTTCACCCTTGCCTTGGCACTTAAGACTATCCTGTGTCTTATGACGTCCGTCCACACCATCTGCACATCCTCAGGTATGACAAAATCTCTCCCGCTTATATATGCCCAGCTCTTCGCCATCTTGGTGAGGGCTATCGTTCCTCTTGGACTCACTCCTAGCTCAAGGCTTGGATTCTCTCTGGTTCCAACAACAAGCTGGCCTATATAAGAATACACGTCATCGCTGACCTTGACATGCTTTACTTCCTCCCTGATAAGCCGCAGCTCAGACGCACCTATTACAGGCTGTACATCCTGAAAGCCATCAGCGGAGGTTCTTCCCTTAACTATATCCAGCTCGCTCTCTATGGATGGATATCCCAGCTTAAGGCACACCATAAATCTGTCGAGCTGGGAATCAGGAAGAAGCTGTGTTCCGGCACTGCCGATAGGGTTCTCCGTGGCAATTACTATAAATGGATCCGGAACCTGATATGTCACTCCATCCACAGTCACATGTCCCTCCTCCATAACCTCGAGAAGTGCCGACTGTGTCTTTGGAGATGTTCTGTTTATCTCATCTGCGAGGAACAGATTGCACATAACAGCACCCGGTCTGTACACAAACTGATTTGTCGCCTTATCGTACATCGTAAATCCCGTTATATCTCCCGGAAGGACATCCGGTGTAAACTGGACTCTCTTGTTCTGGAGCCCCATTGCATTTGCAAACGCAAGAGCCATCGTCGTCTTGCCGACTCCCGGTACATCGTCCATGAGAATGTTACCGCCTGCGATTATCGCCGCCATTATCTTGGCAATACACACGTCCTTGCCTATGACGACCTTCTTCACCTCATCTATAACGTCCATTACCTTGTCATTATAATTCATCTCGTTCTCCCATCCTTCAGATTATCTGTCTACATACGCAACAGGGAGGAAGCTCTTCCACTTCCTCCCTGTTATCATTGCTGCTGAAGCTTCGCCTTTACCGTCTCTATATTATTCATTATAACTCTGTATGTATCATTGTCCCCATAGACACTGTAGAGTTCTTCTGCCGCAAGCTGATAAAATTTGAGTGCCTGCTGGTAGTCCTCCTGTCTGTACCACACCTCTGCAACAGCAGACAGCGCAGCACTGTAGTGATATCCTCTGACACCCTTGAGCTGATATCTGCGCACCGCCTCCGTCAGCTTGTCCTGAGCTTCCTTGAGCCGACCTGCCCTGAGAAGGCTCTCGCCGAGATTGGCATATGTGGCAACAATCTCCGTACCAGCATTCTCATGTCTTTCTATGATGCTGAGCGCGTGCTCCAGTGCATCAACAGCCTTGTCGTAATCGCCAAGCTCCTGATAAATGAGCGCCACGTTGTTATAATAACCCGCCAGCAATATATCATATGGACCGAGCTGCTCCGAATATATGTCATACACCTTCCTGCAATAGGACAGGGCTTCCAACAGGTTACCTGCAGCCCTGTTCTCATTTGCAATATTCATGAGAGCGGTTCCATATGGAACTGTATCTTCAATCCCCATCTTATGAGCGAGCCTCATGACCTGCCTGCAAAAATACAGTGCCTTGTCGTGTTCTCCCGTGGTGCGGTGAAAACCGATAAGCTCATTGTATATCGCAAGCATGGAATCAGTATCCTTTTCATATTCAGCATCGCTGAGTGCCTGGGTAAGGTATCTC
Source organism: Coprococcus sp. RTP21428st1_C9_RTP21428_210409 (assembly GCF_040227395.1). NCBI lineage: Bacteria > Bacillati > Bacillota > Clostridia > Lachnospirales > Lachnospiraceae > Coprococcus > Coprococcus sp. RTP21428st1_C9_RTP21428_210409. The sequence continues at coordinate 21,573 of NZ_JBEHVV010000013.1, read as the reverse complement.
TCCACCTCCGGCAGTCTGTTCTCTGCGAACAGCTTATCAAGCCCGCTAAAAACCTCATTTATATTCATATAGTCAACCTCAATTTCTCTCACAATATCCTGTCATCACATCATAACACAATATTCGATTCATTTACAGACCCATTAAGGAAATCCATGGCATTGTCCAGAGTGGTCCTGCTTATCGCCTCCAGTGCCTCCTCTGTAAGGAATCCCTGATGAGACGTCACTATCACATTTGGAAATGACAACAGTCTCGCAGTGATCGAGGACTCCAGTATGTCATCCTCCCTGTTCTCAAATACATTTGGAGTCTCCTCCTCGTATACATCCAGCCCGATTCCGAAGAATTTTCTGCTTCTGATCCCAGCTATGAGATCGTCGGTCTTGATGAGTGCACCTCTGGAGGTATTCACCAGGATCACGTGATCCTTCATCATGCCAATGGTCTCTTCATTTATCATATGGTAGGTCTCGTCGGTCAGCGGACAGTGAAGCGATATAAGATCAGATCCCGCCAGGAGCTCAGGGAGCTCCACATATCTGACAAAATCAAGGTCCGGATTCTTATACATATCGTAGGCGATCACATCCATTCCAAATCCATGACATATCCTCGCCATGGCAGCCCCGATCTTACCGGTTCCGACAATACCGGCTGTCTTGCCGTAGAAGTTCATGCCTGTAAGTCCGACCAGACTGAAGTTGTTCTCCCTCACCTTTATATAGCTCTTGTGCAGTCTCCTGTTCACCGCCATGGCAAGTGCCATCGCATGCTCCGCCACAGCCTCAGGCGAATAGCCCGGAACCCTCATCACAGTTATACCGCATTTTTTTGCCGCATCCATATCCACGTTGTTGAAGCCCGCGCATCTCATCAGTATAAGCTTCACGCCCGCATCACTCAGCGCATTCACAACGGGTGCACTCACATCCGAGCTGACAAATGCACATATGGCGTCATACCCCTTTGCAAGTCTTGCGGTCTTCACCGACAGATCTGTGTCCACATAATCTATGGTCAGCTTGTCGTACTGATCTTTTATCGCATCGAACGACTCCATGTCATAACGCTTTGTATCATAAAATAATATATTCATATCTGTTCCTCCTGTTTTTTCCTCTATCGGTATAATGTGTAGCATTGCTTTTTTCTATGTACAAAAACGGAGATTCTCTGAACTGTGTACAGAGGATCTCCGTTTATTATTTGCGTGACAGTATAGCTGTAAGTCCCTGAGTCGGAACATGTGAGTCATCGTTATCCAACATGTTAGGCAGTATGAGTGTCGCCTCATACACCTTGCCCTTTCTGCAGGTCGTAAATGATCCATTCATCTCCTCCGCCATCTTCTGACATGTCAAAGTACCTATATGTGTGCTCTCAGCCTTGCTGCTTTCCGGATTTATATAATTTCTGAAATAAATTCTTACCTTTCTCCGATCTATATATACCCTTATATCTATGCTTTTTGATTTGTCCGAATACTTTCTGATGTTGGTAAATACATTGTCGGTTATCCTCTTCATACCCTGAAGATCAACGTAAATTTCGGCTTCCTTGTCCGAGATATCAATGTCGAACTGATATCCATTCTCGCCCAGGAGCACAACATACTCTCCAAGCATCTGGTCAAGGAACGGCCCCGCCGGGAACATCTCCATGTTGAGATCATCACCGCCCTTTGAATATACATAGAAGTATCTGAACATCTTGTCCGACATCGTCCTGAGCTGCTCCGCCTTCTCAGCACTTATCCTTATGTATTCGTCAAGCTCCTCCTGGGATGAATACTCCTTGTTCTGCATGAGCTCCAGATATCCCGCCATGACTGTGAGCGGAGTTCTTATATCATGGGCCATGGCTGTGACCAGATCACTGTTCGCCTGCCATGCCTCACGCTCCCTGCTGAGCTGCTCAATAATGGTCTGCCTCATGGTGTCTACATTCTCCGCCAGCATACAGATCTCATCCTGACCGTGTATTGTTATCGGCCCATTGATATCCACATCCTTGATATCCATGACCTCATTTGTGAGGCGTCTCATTCTGCCTATCTCTCTTCCGAAATAGACTATTATCACACCGATGAACAGGATACAGCATATGACAAATATCGCTATCTCTCCGACATCCTTGATCGTATCATCCGAATAGTCAACTATGCAGACATCAAACACTCCATCCTTGAATAGCACAGGATAGAAATCGTAGTCAAATTCATTGAGGTCTCCTCGCAGCATGCTGGAATTGCCGTAGTAAGCTCCCTCATCCGCGGTCACCGCATCGGATTTCTTCTGGGATTCGCTGCTCGAGGATGCCTTCCTCTTGATCTTTCTGATATTTCCATAGTTGTCCTGTAACAGAATGATTATCTCACCAGTCTCCGAATTCGTTATGACATATTTGTATGCGCCCTTCTTCTCTATCATCCAGTCAGAGTCGAATACTATATCATTGTTGTTATAAATCAGTATGTACACATTGTCGTGCTGCTCCTGCCATGCCCTGAGTGCCTGCGTATCCGTAGCCTTTATGGAATGGCTGGTCACATATGAAGCAAAGCTCTGGATCTGTCTGGCGGATCTCTTCTGTGTATTCGTGTCACTCATGTATACATTTTTCATGTAGCTGTTCAGTGCAAATGTTCCTGCAAAAAAAGCCGATATGGACAATATTAGCCCAAGCAGTATGATCACAAACAGCTTTACCCTGAGTGTCCGCTTAAATGGCATCTTCATATCAGTCTACCTGATATCCCTTTCCATATATGGTCCTAATGATCTCAGGCTGCGCTGAGTTGTCCTCTATCTTCTGTCTGAGTCTGAGTATGTGTACCATGACCGTATTGGAAGATGAAGGAAGATACTTCTCCTGCCATATATTCTCGTAGAGTGCCTCGAGTGACCATGGCTTTCCTCTGTGCTCCACCAGGAAGAACAGAAGTGCATACTCCTTGTCGGTGAGCTTGATGACCTCACCGTTCTTGATCACAATCCTCTTAAATGAGTCAATATTTATATTGCCGACTGAGATATTCTTTGGATCGGTCTCTGATTTTCCGCGGTACACCTTGTATCTTCTGATAAGAGCATTCACCTTGCGGTTAAACTCGCTCTGGGTGAATGGCTTTGCCAGGAAATCATCGCCACCCACATCGTATGCCTCGTTCTGATCCGGCTCCTTCGTCTTCGCCGTCAAGAAGAGGACTGGGATAGATGAAAACTCTCTGATCTGCTGGCATGCCTCAGTACCTGAAAGCTTTGGCATCATTATGTCCATAACTATGAGATCGATGTCCTTGTCCGCACGCACGGTCTCGACAGCCTCAACTCCATCGGCAGCCTCCACAACATCGTATCCAAGTCTCTTGAGATATATATTGAGCAACGTTCTGATGTCCTGCTCGTCGTCCACTATAAGTACTTTTACAGATTCTTTTTCGTTCTCCATATCGCATTACTCCTTATCCACACCAAATGTATGTACATTATAACAAATACTCATATCTTTATTCCATTCTAAACTTCTTTGTAAGGAAATTTAAGTCATAAAAAAAACGGGAACCCTCACTATGTGAGAAGTCCCCGCCTTTTCTTTATAAAATGATTGGAAGAGCTATAGTTAGGTGTGTCTAACTGTTTCTGAGTATATCCAAATTGCCAACATATGTCAATAACCTGCCCGCCATTTGTAATGATAACATTTATCAGTTCGCTCTTCTCTCCTGTCTTCTTCGCTTTATGCCTCTCCATGCCCCCATGATCATGTCCCTGTACACGCCAGGATTGAATATGAGCAGCAATGGGAAGAGCTCCAGTCGTCCCGCAAGCATGTCAAACATCAGAACATACTTGGTAAATCCCGTCAGCCCGCCAAAGTTTCTGGTAGGTCCTACCTCGGAAAGACCCGGTCCTATATTGTTGAGACACGATGCCACCGCAGTGAAGTTGGTCACCAGATCCCTGCCCTCAAGGGACACAAGAAATACAGACAGGGTAAATATTCCCATCAGCGTGATGAAGTATACATTTACCGCCCTGACTACCTCGTGCTCCACCGGTTTGCCATCCATGTTTATCTTCTTGATATTCTTCGGATGGAAATACGAACTCAGCTCCTTGACAACGGTCTTGAACATTATCACGAGTCTCGACACCTTCATACCGCCACCGGTGCTTCCCGCACAAGCTCCGACAAACATCAGGATGACCAGCACCGTCTTACAGGTCTGTGACCACTGGTCAAAATCCGCCGATGCGTAACCCGTCGTGGTGATGATCGATGCCACCTGGAAGGCCGCATGTCGCAGGGCATCCCACATATTTGACATGGTGTTCATCAGACTTACAAACAGTATCGCCACCGATGTCAGGATGATGAGGAAATATGTCCTGACCTCCTCCATGGAAAGTGCCTTTCGGATGTTCCTGAACAGCACAAAATAATAAAAGTTGAAATTCACACCAAACAATATCATGAACACTGTTACAACCCACTGTATATATGGTGAGAAGCTTCCAAAGCTGTCGTTCTTTATTCCAAAACCGCCTGTTCCGGCTGTTCCAAATGCCGTACACAGAGCATCGAACAATGACATATGTCCAAACATAAGGAAAACGACCTCCAGAACCGTCATTCCGAAGTAGATAACATACAATATCCTGGCAGTGTGCTTGAGTCTTGGAACAAGCTTTCCAACGGATGGCCCCGGGCTCTCCGCCTTCATCAGGTTCATATTTGAACCGGACGCACTGTTCATCGGAATGATGGCAAGCAGGAACACCAGAACTCCCATACCGCCTATCCAGTGGGTAAAGCATCTCCACAGCATCATGCCATGTGACATACTCTCCACATCGCTCAGTATGCTGGCTCCCGTTGTGGTGAATCCCGATATGGTCTCAAACAGTGCATTTGTGAATGAAGGGATCTCCCCTGAAATGACAAATGGCATGCAGCCAAATATACTGAGCAGTATCCAACTGAATGCCGTGGCTACACATCCCTCTTTGAGATATATGGTCTGATTTGCCGGTTTTCTAAGTGTCATAAGCGTTCCTATCACAAGACATGATATTATGACTATAAGGAACGCAAATATTTCATGTTCCTGATATATGAGAGATGTCAGGCATGGAATGATCATGAGCAGACCCTCAAGTCTTATGATCTGGCCAAGTATAAATACTATCATGGAATTATTCATAATCTTCTCCTAATCAAACTGCCTTAAGCAAGTATATCTCTTATATCCGTAAATCCTGTCTCAGTGGTGACTATCATGGCCGTATCTCCAACCTGTATAGAATCCTGACCTGTTGGAAGCAGGATCGAACCGTTTCGATTTATAAATGCTATGAGGAGGTTCTTCTTGAGATTGAGATCCTTCAGCGGTATATCCGTCACCTCCGACTTCTCATCCACACGGAACTCTATCGCCTCAGCTCTTGAGTCAAACATGTGGTAGAGTGTCTCTATGCTGTTACTGTTGGAATTCTTCTTCGCACGGACATATGCGACTATGGACTCCGCAGTTATACTGCATGGATATACAACACTTCCCAGATCGAGGCTGTTTATGACCTCTCTGAAATTGCTCCTGTTTATCTTGGTTATCGTCTTGGCATTTGAATGTTTGCGGGCGTGGAGAGTCAAAAGTATATTCTCCTCGTCGATTCCTGTCAGGGACACAAATGATTCAGTCTCCGCAAGGCCCTCCTCGTTCAAAGTCTCCTGATCCGTTCCATCACCATTTATGATTATCGCCCTCGGCAGAAGGACTGAAAGCTCCTCACAGCGCTTCTTGTTCTCCTCTATGATCTTGACGGATATTCCCATGTTCACGAGCTGTCCAGCCAAATAATATGCGACATTTCCTCCACCGATTATCATGGTGTTTTTGACTCTCGCAGTCTTGAAGCCTATGTGCTCCATGAATTTTCTGGACATAGGCCGTGTTCCCACACATGACATGATGTCACCGGCCTTGAGGACAAAATCACCGGAAGGGATATAGAACTCCCCGGCTCTCTCAACTGCCGCTATAAGTATATTTATCGGCTTCTGTTTATTTGCAAGATCCTTACCGAGATCAGCTATGCTCTTGTTGTCCAGCACGTTCTTCTCCGGGATCTTTATCCTGGTCATCTCCGCCTGTCCGTGTGCAAATGAATTTATCTCAAGAGCCGTTGGCAGATACAGTACCCTCGACACCTCGATTGCAGTCTCAAGCTCAGGGTTTATGATCATGGTAAGTCCAAGCTTCTCCCTGAGATAGCTTGCCTCCTTGCTGTAATCCGGGTCTCTGAGTCTCGCTATGGTCGCGCAGTCTCCGACCTGCTTGGCTATGGTACAACACAGGATGTTGAGCTCATCCGACGACGTGACTGCAGCTATCAAATCTGCGTTCTGTATTCCCGCCTCAAGCTGCACGCTGTGATTTGCTCCGTTTCCAACTATTCCCATAACATCATACTGATTTGCGTATGTTGCGACCTTCTGGGGATCCTTGTCTATGATAGTTATATCATGTCCCTCATTTGCAAGCTGCTTGAGTATGGCCACGCCAACCTTTCCACAGCCCACTATTATGATCTTCAATCCCGTCTTCTTGCTTGATCTGCTACCAAACACGGATTTATCCTCCTTGATTACCTTCAGTTAACTAAGCCAAGTATAGCATGCTAAATATAAAAATCAACACCTGCCACTTTTCTTTACTGAAACCTTACACGAACAGTCTTATTATGCAACACACCAGCACAAATATGACAAATGCTATGCCGACTATCATATTTGTTCTCTTGCTGAAACCTTTGGTGGGTTTTCTGTAGATTCCGTCATCTTCTTTGTTCTTCTTCATAGCCTTTTCTGTCTCCTGTTTTATTGTTATGAGTTTATTTTATATGTGATTTTCCGCAATAGCCTTAAGCCTCTTTATGAGCAGATTCACATTTGTGTGCCTCTTCAAAGAATTTTCCCCACTCTTTATGAAATCCCATGACTCCCCATAAGTCATATCTGTAGTCACAGTCTCATTCTCCTCAAAAAAACGCTCCAGCGATCCCGACGTCTCATGCTTCATCGAGAACTCCGCCGCCCTCCGCACCTTGCCGTGCTCATCTGAATTTGCATCCCGATACAGGAAATGATCCAGGTTGCTCGAAAAATAGTATACGGAGTATTTTATCTTTTTACTTCCTATCTTTATTGATGACAGCGAAGTGAGCACATCCAGATTCGCACTCTTGCAGAGATTGCGCTCCTTCACGTGATCCGGATTTGCCGTCACAATGATATCCGGGTAGTATACCGGCTTGTCTTCATTTCCCCCATCAGTCACGACCAGATTGTCATCTATGTACGCCCCATCCATATCCACAAAATGAATTATCTCCACAATGTCCTTCGGATACAGGCCCGTCCTCTTTAGCAGAGGACTGACCATTATCTCATCTATAAACCGCTCTATGTTGTCAGGATGTATGCCATTCTTTGAGGTTATATCACCGCCAAAGCTTCCGTCATCCTGCATGAGCATGGCAAATTCCAGAACAATATCAGGATCTATATCCTCAAGAAGCTGTCCAAATGGCACCTCAAGAGCATTCCGGTCCGACACTCCCTCGACAAGGAACAGGAAGATCTTCTTCTTAGGTCGTTTCCCCATGATCCATACCTGCCTTTCTGAATGCCGATACAATCTTGAACCTCTTCGTATTCCTATACAGCTCCTCGTCCTGTTCTCCAACCACGATCTCCCTGAAATAAGTATTTCTGAGATTGTTGCTGCTTCCGATTCCCTTCATACGGATATACCTATTTCTCGGATTTGTCGTGGTGAAATATATATAATCCTTGCTTATGACCTCCAACGGTCTGAGATTATGCGATGTAAATATAAACTGCCCCTTGCCAGACTCCTGGAACGTCTGCAGCACCTCTCCCAGAAGATACTCAAACACACCGGCATCCAGCTCGTCTATGGCTATCGTGCACGACTGCTCATTGTACGCATCTATTATCAGACTGAGCACCGACACGATCTTGCGGATACCGTCGGACTCGTACCTGAATGGCATGTGCACTCTTCCGTCAGGCGCAGTCTCCTGATTGTGGAACACACTCATGTCCGTCTCATTTCTGCTGGACACTATCTCCACCACATGTCCCATACTGCCATCCTTCATGAGGGCAGGCGACAGCTCGTGAAGATCAACATTAAGTCCCGGAACTATCTGGCTGAGGACTATGTTTATATTCTCAAACTGGCTCTTTATCTCGCTGAAGACTATCTCCGGCATGATGTTCGGCACATCCGTCTTCAGAAGGAATTTACCACTCTGTGTGTATAGCGGAAGTCCGTAGTTGAGTCTTATATATCCTGTTGATTTCGTGTCTACCACATGAAGATAGAGCTGACTGTAGTACGCCAGCTCCAGTATAACCTGATAAAACTCAGAGTATAACCCGCACTCATCGCACACCTTTGCAGTTCCGAGCGAGAAGATAAACGACGCCGACTTTTCCTGCGCCAGTCTTCTCACCACATTCAGCTCATCCACGAACTTTCTGCCATTTGTTATGAAATATTTCTGCTTCGATACAGGCCCGAACGGCATGTCGTCAGTGCATGTGTCAATCACAGGCTGAAGTATCATCTTCCTGCCCTCAAAATCACCTGACATACTCAGTTTCTCACCCGATATGCGGACTCTGTAGCTCGGCTGGCCACTGTTCTGATCCTCTCCTCCGTACTGTCTGAATCCGTTATTTGTCTCATTCTCCACGGCGGACATGAGGAATTCGTACACAACCTTTCGGATGCGTCCGTCCTCGTACTGAAGGTCAAATGTAAACTCCAGTCTGGCCATCTCCTGACCCTTTGCCACACATTCTGCATACACCGCCGGAACCTCAGCTCCAATCATCAGAAGCTTCAGT
>NZ_JBEHVV010000013.1:0-12475 GCF_040227395.1 Coprococcus sp. RTP21428st1_C9_RTP21428_210409 | reverse complement strand
GCTTTCTGCAGTCTTATCGTGGGAAGCCTATCCCAGTGGTCTTCTCTAAATTGTCTGATTCTCATTCACGGTCTCCTCAGATGCTCTTAATATAACGTCATAAAACTGTATTACCATTATATTGTTATCTCCAATTTCCGTCAACAGCCATCAAGTTTTTCGAATTTTATATTCTGTTTTTTTGATCTTTCACAGCTTTACCATTTCTATATCTTAACGGTGGTTCTCCCACCGCCGCAGAAAATTTCCTGATAAAATAACTTACATTTGGGTAACCTGATTTCATGGCAATCTCGGTAACCGACAGATCTGTGGACTCGAGAAGATGCCTTGCATACTTAAGTCTAACATAGTTCACATACTGTGTGAGCGTCATGTGAAATCTCTCACTGAAGAATCTTGACATGTACTTTTCCGACAGATGAAAATGTTCAGAAAGCTCAGCAAGACTTATGTGCTCATGATAATTATCCTGTATATATATAAGTATCTCCTTTTCCAGTCCACCTGACGCTCTCCCTGTCTTCGCTTCAAGCTGATCGTATTCCACTAAAAGATCTACAACCTGCAACAGTCTGATTCTCACCTGTATCTGTCTGTGTGTTCCAAATTTCCCATTTTCCTCTGACAACTCATCAAGAATAGGTATAAGTTTTTCAAGCAGATTCCGATTCGTCACTTCAGGTCTGAATTCCCGTGTGTGATTCCTAAGAGGGAAAAATATCTCATCCTCCAATTCATCCTTGGTCTGAAATGATATGAATTCCATCGGAAACAGAAATGTAAAATAATCCACCGGTGTTTCCGGGGCGGCCATCATATGCAACACTCCCGGACTTACTATATATACAGCTCCGTCATCCCCTATAAATTTCTGTCCATCAATCTCAACCATAAGTGGACCTTTCCTTACATATATTATCTCCACCTCATCATGCCAATGAACCGGGATCTGGAATGCATGTGGCCAGTATCTCATATGATACTCACAAAATGGATATTCTCTTGTTCCGTGTGGATGATTTTCCTTTAATTCTGCGTACATCTTAATCTCCTACCTCCACATTTGTCTCATACTACGTTGTCATACTACCCCATATGTGGAATATGTGCAACTTTTGATTGATATAGTACAAGATTCAGCCTGTGGAAATGCGATATTATACAATTTAGTTACAATATATAATTTGGCACTAGTCTGCAAAGGAGCAACGGTTATATGAAGAAATTATCTGCACTTTTTATACCTATATGTTTTGAAACACTTTTCTATATGTTGTCCGGTATGGTTGACACACTCATGCTATCATCAGTTGGGGACTATGCCGTGGGTGCTGTCGGAACCGCCAACAGTTATATCGGAATGTTCATCATCATGTTCTCCATCATATCATCCGGCATGATGACGGTCATGACTCAGAATATCGGCGCAGGCAGACCTGGGATTGCTTATCAGGCACGCCAGCTTGGTCTTATATTCAACTCAGTCATAGGTATGGGAATGTCTATATTCCTGTTCATTTTCTCCGAAAATATTCTTGATCTGATAGGAATAGCCGGAAACCTCAGAGAACCTGCCATGAGCTATCTTGAGATCGTGGGTGGCGGCTGTTTTCTGAATGCTCTGATTCCAATCTTTGCAAGCTACCTAAGGGCATTTGGACACACAAAGCAGCCTCTCATCGCTACCATAATCGGCAACCTTGTAAACTTCGCCTTAAATGCAGTTTTTCTCTTTGCGCTGCATAAAGGGGTGCAGGGTGTCGCTACAGCGACAGTCATATCCAAGGTTATCAACCTTGCAATTGTTATCTTTTTCTCCTGCACCCTTGTAAAAGCAGGGAAAAATCCCGAAAGGCTTTCTAACAGAACTGTCCTTTCACAGATCATCAAAGTCGGACTGCCATCTGCATTCGAATCCGTTCTGTACAATGTCGCCATGATGCTGGTGGTCAAGTTTCTGAACCAGATGGATACTGACGGAATAAATGTCACGGCACGATCCTACGCAGTCCAGATAAGCAACTTCTCCTACTGCGTCGGCTCAGCGCTCGCCCAGGCAAATGCCATCATGACCGGATGGCATATCGGTTCCGGCGATATAGATGCATGTAAAAGAGATACCAAAAAGGCCGCCATCATCGGTGTGATCGTGGCGACCTGTCTTGAAACTTTATTTGCAGTCACAGCCCCATGGGCCATGAAACTGTTCACCGACAACCCGGACATGGTACATATTGTCACAAGGCTCCTTGCTATTGACATCATCCTCGAGGTTGGCAGAGTTACAAACCTTGTCTACGGCCAGGCCTTAAAGACCAGCGGAGATGCGGTATTCCCAGCTGTCATAGCAGCTGTCTTTATGTACGTGTGTGCTGTCGGCGGTACATGGATGTTCGGCCTGCACCTTGGGCTCCTTGCAACCGGCGCCTACATAGGCCTTACCTGTGACGAATGTGTGCGCGCAGTGGGTATGGTCCTGCGCTGGCGAAGCGGAAAGTGGACAGAGAAGAAACTGGTGTGATAATATACTAATACCAAACGTATTCCAGAATGTATCAGCCCCATACTTCAGGCTTTTATCACAGAATTCCACCTATCATATACACCACAAATGCTGCAAGCCACGCCACAACGCACTGCCATATCACTACGGCGATAGCCCAGCGGTGCCCCATCTCTCTCTTGATGGAGGCGATGGCTGCTATACAAGGCGAGTAAAGCAGGCTGAATACGAGCAGCGATGCTGCAGCCCTGGTTGTGATAGCTGCGGTCACTGATCCGTTAAACAATATCTCAAGTGTGGATACCACACTCTCCTTCGCCATGATACCGCTTATGAGCGACGTACATATTCTCCAGTCGCCAAGTCCAAGCGGCTTAAATATCGGCACCAAAAGTCCGGCTATCGCAGCAAGTATGCTGTCCTGCGAGTCTTTCACCATATTGAGGTGCATATCAAAGCTCTGAAGGAACCAGATACATATAGTTGCAAGAAATATAACTGTGAACGCCTTCTGAAGAAAGTCCTTTGCCTTCTCCCACAGGAGCTGGCCTACGTTCTTCGCACCCGGAAGTCTGTAATTTGGAAGCTCCATGACAAAAGGAACCGCATTGCCCTTAAACAATGTGCTCCGATAAACCATAGCCACAATTATTCCTATCGCAATTCCAAGGAAATAAAGCCCTGCCATAATAAGACCGCCCTTTCCAGGAAAGAATGCGCTTACAAAGAACGCATATATAGGAAGCTTAGCCGAACAGCTCATATATGGAGTGAGCAGAATAGTCATCTTTCGGTCTCTCTCACTCGGGAGTGTCCTGGTTGCCATGACGGCCGGAACCGTACAGCCAAAGCCTATCAGCATCGGAACTATACTCTTGCCGGAAAGTCCAATCTTCCTGAGCAGCTTATCCATGACAAATGCAACTCTGGCGATGTATCCGCTGTCTTCCATGAGCGACAGGAAAAAGAACAGAGTCACTATGATCGGAAGAAAACTGAGCACACTTCCGACACCCGCAAATATTCCATCCATAACAAGGCTCTTGACGACTACATTTACATTTGCTGCGGTGAGAAGCTTTCCCACCTGAACCGTGAGCGCATCTATCCCCATCTCTAATAGTTTCTGCAGACCTGCTCCGATCACGTTAAATGTCAGATAGAACACCGCCAGCATGATACCGATAAAGCACGGAATTGCTGTATACTTTCCGGTGAGGATACGATCTATCTTCTCGCTTCTGATCCTCTCCTTGCTCTCCTTTGGCTTAACTACGCAATTTTCACATACCTTTTCTATGAAATTAAATCTCATATCAGCTATGGCTGCACTCCGGTCAAGTCCTCGCTCTTTTTCCATCTGGATTATAAGATGTTCTATCGTCTCTTTCTCGTTCTCATCAAGTCCAAGCCTTTCAAGTATGAGATGATCTCCCTCTATGATCTTGGTCGCAGCGAATCTAAGTGGCAGATCTGCTGCCTTTACATGATCCTCTATAAGATGCGCCACCGCATGTATACATCTATGTACAGCTCCGCCAAACTCATTCTCATCACAGAAGTCCTGTCTTCCAGGCTTTTCCTGATACTTGGCTATATGTATGGCGTGTCTTACAAGCTCATCCACACCCTCGTTCTTTGCCGCAGATATGGGAACAACCGGGGTTCCAAGCATGGCCTCCATCCCATTTACATCTATGGAGCCCGAATTGCCTGTGACCTCATCCATCATGTTGAGTGCGACGACAACCGGTATCTCCATCTCAAGAAGCTGCATTGTGAGATACATATTTCGCTCTATATTAGTAGCGTCTACTATATTGATGATAGCCTTTGGGTGATCATCAATCACAAAGTTTCTGGACACGATCTCCTCGCTGCTATAAGGAGACATCGAATATATTCCAGGCAGATCCGTCACGGAAGTATTCTCCCTGCCCCTTATCGGACCATCTTTTCTGTCGACAGTTACTCCAGGGAAATTGCCTATATGCTGATTTGATCCGGTGAGCTGATTGAACAGAGTCGTCTTTCCACAGTTCTGGTTGCCAACCAGGGCAAATGTAAGTCTTGTTCCTTCTGGAAGCGGATCACCGTCCCCTTTGACGTGATATTTTCCTTCCTCGCCAAGTCCTGGATGTTCCTTCTCCTCTATGATCTCAACTCTGGTGTGGGCTCTGGATCTTGTCTCTATCTGCTCTGCATCTATCTGCTCTGCATCAGCCAGTCTGAGTGTAAGTTCATATCCATGGATCTGAAACTCCATAGGATCGCCCATCGGAGCAAGCTTCACAAGGGTGAGCTCCGCACCGGGTATAACACCCATGTCAAGGAAATGCTGTCTTAGCTCTCCTTCACCGCCAACTGCCTTTATTCTGGCACTCTGTCCTACCTTCAAATCTCTCAGTGTCATAATTGATTATCCTTCTTTCATCATTCATCCAGATTCATCCACGCAGTCTTTCAGTACCACAAAATCGTCTGTCGAATGCCGTCTATTTATGTTTATTGATATTTTTTCTCAATTATAGCACGATGCGTTGTATGCGCAATATATAGATCCTGATTATCGTCTATATTTTCACGGCTTTTTCATGTGCATCTCTGTCTATAGAAGTCAGTTCCTTAAGTTCCCTCACCGTAAACACACCGCAGACAATCGCAGTTATTCCGTCCGCTATCGGTCCCGCATACATGACACCATCGATCCCCATGAATATAGGGAATATGATGATGAGAGGAAGCAGAAATAGTATCTGTCTTGTGAGTGACATGAACACACCAAGTCTCGCCTTTCCTATAGAGTTGAAGAAGTTTGATGTCACCGGCTGGATTCCATTTACGATGGTAAGAAACATATATATCCTGAAGTATCTCTCTGAAAACTGGAAGTACAGCTCGCTTCCCTCTCCAAATGCGCTTATGATCTGTCTAGGGAATATCTGGAATGCTGCAAATGCCACCACCGACAGAGCTGATGCTGCTGCCAGCGCCAGAAGATAAGTCTTTCTCACCCTCCTGTACTTTCCTGCACCATAGTTGAAGCCTATGATCGGCTGGGTTCCCTGTGATATTCCTATAACGATCGCCATGAATATCATGTTTACCTTGCTTATTATTCCTGAACACGCAAGTGGTATGTCGCCTCCATACACCGACTGTGCTCCGTATCTTGACAAAGTATTGTTCATGACCACCTGGACTATCGCCATGGCTATCTGATTGAAACACGCCGACGCACCGAATCTGAATATATTGCCGCAGGGCTCTCCTCGCATAACAAAACTTTCCCTGGTAAGATGTATTGTCTTGAAATGGAACATATATCTGAGGCTTATGGCAAATGATATGATCTGTCCTGTGATAGTTGCCAGCGCCGCACCGCGCATACCCATATCGAGCCCGAATATAAGTATCGGATCAAGTATAGTGTTGATGATGGCACCTGTCAGCATGGATATCATTGAATACCTCGGACTTCCATCAGCCATGATCAGCTTGCTCATTCCGGTATTCGCTATCAGGAATGGGAAACCTATCGCTGTTATCCTTGTGTACTCCTGTGCAAATGGCAGAACCTTGTCAGTTGCGCCGAATGCCTTTAGCATAGGTGTCAGGAATATTGTCGTCACAAGGAAAAGTGCCACGCCAAATATCGCCATGAGACAGATTCCATTTCCTGCTGCCTCAGCCGACTTCTTCTCATCTCCGGCACCAAGCTTCAATGAAAAGCTGGTCGCACTTCCTATGCCAAGAAGAAGCGATATCGCGGTACATGCCGTTGAAAGAGGAAATGCTATATTTGTCGCAGCATTTCCAAGCATTCCCACTCCGTGTCCTATAAATATCTGGTCAACTATATTATAAAGTGCTGTCACCAGCATGGATATGATACACGGTATGGCAAAGGTTGTGAGCAGATGTGCCTCATTCTCATATCCAAGGGGATTGTTCTGATTTTCATTTGTCTTTGTGTTATCAGATGTCATGATTCTGTATTGCCTTTCTGTCTGTATTGCGACTCAGTTTTTCATTCCATATTTCTTCAGGTCTACCCGGTCATTTTCAACCTCTATGCCGTCTGCCCTCAGGCGGTCCGCCTGGACATTTGCTCCACCGAACGCAAATGCTCCCGCAAGCTCACCCTTGGAATTCACCACTCGGTAACACGGTATATTCTCAGGATCAGGATTCTTATGAAGTGCATTGCCCACGGCTCTCGCCATCTTCCTGTCACCTGCCATCTCCGCAACCTGGCCGTATGTTGCAACACATCCCTTCGGAATCTTCTTCACCGCATCGTAGATCCTCTTTGTCGGACTGTAGGTTACTATGTCATAGCTATCCGCTATCATCTGCTTCACAGCATCCTCTGGCACACTTCCATCCAGTATGATAGTGTTCCAGTGTTCTTTGTTCTGATGCCAACCCGGTATGACAGACTCAAATGCCTGCCTCCAGAAATCCCGGCTTTCCGGATCAGCCTTCACATTCAGATTGATATATCCATTCCTCTCATAAGTCCAAAGGAATGCCTTCTTGCTTCCCTTGACTCTCACAAGCTGCCAATTCTGGTCGTGAAATGGCGCCTCCTGATACGTGTCAGGAAACGACAGACCGTATGCCAAAGCTTCCTCTCTTGTTGTCATTTGTATTTTTCCTTTCCTGTGTTGCGATTATGTAATTATCTGTATCCCTTAAGATATCTCTTCTGCTCATCAGTTATGCGGTAACTCTCCACAGCCTTCTGTATTGTCTTTCTGTGAACCCAGTCGGACATGCGGTGTTCTTCTATGTACGGAATTACCGCATCCCACTGCTTTGCCAGAGCTGTAGCCATGTACCACGCTATCATCATGTTGACATAATACTCATCAGACTCAACTCCCGCCACAAGCTTCACATACTCAGGCTCAAAATCCTCGTCAAGATAAAGTCTCATGAGCATTCCTATTCCGTACCTTATAGTATAGGTCTCGCTTGAGGCAATCCAGCGCTTGATGACCGGTAGCAGTTCTTCCTTGTGCTTTTCAAAACACTTCGGTGCCGGAAAATCACAGGTTGCCCAGTTGTCTATATACGAAAGAAATCTCTCTACCTCTGATAGACATTTATCATAGTCCTTTATCCTGGTTATGAGCATCATGTGAAGATTGTTTTCCTCGTAATAATGGTGTGGAAGTTCTTTTATAAACTTTTCTGACAGTTCTGTTCCAGCTATACTCTTTGCATATTTTCTGAGCACGGGAACTCTTATGCCTATGACAGTCTCCTTGTCGGTGTCAGGCATAAGCCTGCTGTGAAAATCTCTGTATGCCATATCCTGTAGTTCAAACAGATGCTTTTGAATCTCCTCCATATTTTCACCTTACGCTTTCTAATTTTCTCGTTGTTAGTTTTCCATTTTCTACATTTTTCTATTCTAACTCATAATTGTATACAACTATTATATCTAATACTATCTGAATTTCTTCACATGCTCCGATATAAACCGAAACAGTTCGATATTGACCTTCTCATTCTTCTCCTCCGCCTCAAGATATTCAGGCACTGAAATATCTGTCTGAACCTCTCCGCATACATCAACGCCCAATATTCTTGAATGTCTTATACCACCGTCATATCTTTCATCATTACGACAAGCGTCTGTATTTTTTTCTTCAGCCTGACCGCCAAGAAAGACACTGAGCAGACGTTCAAGTCCATCGATTGACATATCCCCCTGACTCCAGTTTGTCTCCGTGTATTCTGTTCCGAGGACGTCTTTGTCTATAGATATGTACAAAGGCAGATCTGTTCTGATATGGTTCAGCTTATCCTCAGGCAGTCCACCATGCAGGTCTTGGGCAGAAAATATCAACAGTCTTCCGCTTGAGATATCCCGGGAAATATCATACGAATCATCGTACTCAGCATCTTGTACATTATACCCACATTTATAGCTTTCCACATTTTCTTGTCTCCCCTTGGAACCTTTATAACTTTCCAAAGTCTGCTCTATATCTGACTCCGGCGGACCTACAACCACCAGCTGTCTTAGATTTTCATTCTGTATAAGAGTCTGTCCCGCCCAGTCTCCACAGCTCATCATTTCTGGAACCATAGGTATCTGCATGTCTGTATGATGATCATACATAACCAGCCCAAACGGTTCGGTTATATGATCTGTTATAATCTTCGTTATATAATGATAATTTCCCGAATCTATATAATGTATACCCTGGATTCCGTACGGCTCTATCCTGCCCCATATTTTTTCATACGCATTTTTTGAACAATACATATCTGTCTCTTGTATATCAGAGCAATCTATGTATCTGAATCTATCTATATCTTTTATATCCTCATCACGATATACGTGAGTAAAATCCAAAATCATATTCTCATTTTTCACCTTGCTGTCACCCATATACAACCCCCATATATCCAATAACAAGTCAATTTCGCAGCAATATCGATTAACCTGTCAATGATAAAATAATCTTAATATAAAAATCGCCCGACTGTATTCTAACACAACCGGACGATTTTAATCACTATTTGTCTTTCTTTTTCCTTATGTGGATCTCCGGGATTGCCACCGTGTCATATGTCACAGACGAGTCATCCTCACCCACATTATCCTCATTGTCATCATGGCTCTTTGTGTTCACCTCAGGAATAGCCAGATTGTCAAATGACATGTTGAATCTGTGATGCTTTTTATGCTGTTCTTTATTTTTTTCTCTCATAGTTGGTTATACCCCCTAAAGTATGTTTATGAAAAATGTAATTACCAGGCTGTTCAGGAAGTCAGCAAATAAACTTCCTATAAGCGGTATTATCAGATATGCCTTGACCGAAGGAACATAGCGGTCGCATATAGCCTGCATGTTCGCCATGGCATTTGGCGTTGCTCCCATACCGAATCCGCATGTTCCGGCGGACAGAACCGCCGCATCGTAATCCCTGCCCATCACGTTGAACACAACAAAATATGTGAACAGCATCATGAGTATGAGCTGCGCCGAGAGCAGTATGATCAGCGGAAGTGCAAGTTCTGCAAGCTGCCACAGCTTCAGTGTGATCATCGCCATTCCAAGGAACAGTGACAGGCAGATACCACCAAGGTTGTTGATCTCACCCATGTATATATCAAACTTACCGGAATACTCTCCGATATTTCTGATGACCGCAGCCGCGATCATCGCACCTATATATATAGGAAATGTAAGTCCTGTCTTTGTGAGAAGTTCCGATATGATGGTTCCTATTCCTACGGCTATGATGAGCTGGAACACAGCTGCCGCATACATATTGGTATGGCGCTCGTGTTTCTTCTCATCCTCAACCAGTATACTGTCGTCCTCGGCAACTGCAGTGTCCAGAAGCTTCTTCCTGTCTATGAGTCTCTTGCCAATAGGTCCACCTATAAGACTTCCTGCGATAAGTCCAAATGTTGCCGCAGCCGTGCATATAGTTGTTGCCCCCTTGACATCAAAATCCTCCAGCACCGGGCCAAACGCTCCTGCAGTTCCATGACCACCTACCATAGGTATAGATCCCGTGCAGAGTCCAACAAGCGGATCAAGATGCAGCAGCTTACTCACCCCGAGTGCCAGAAAATTCTGGGACACTATAAGCACCACAACCAGTCCAAGGAATATGAACAACGACTTTCCTCCGCTCTTTAAAACCTTGAGATTCGCCTGGAATCCAACGGATGTGAAGAAGAATACCATGCACACCTCTCTCAGCGTATCGTCAAATGTAAATTCTGCTATGCCAAGACTGTAACACACACAGGTCAGGACTGCGAAAAGCAGACCTCCTATGACCGGCGCCGGTATGCAGAATTTCTCCAGGAAATTAATTCTTTTCTTCAAAAACTGTCCCAATATAAGTACCAGAACTGACACCGCCAGTGTCTGATACATATCTATCTGTATCTCCATGTAAGACCTCTCTTATCTATATTATATACACATGCAGACATCCGTGATCAGATACCATTTTACCCAATATCATCTGCATATATTCTTTTCCGCATTCAGTATATTTATTATCAGCAGCTGACAACTACTGTTCAGCCGGGATCTCTATTCCTTTTTTCTGATAATAAGCTTTCGCACCATCATGAAATGGAATGGTCACGTTCTTCACAGCCTCACTCTCATCTATCTGGAAGGTGAGTGCTATTGAATACTGGATATCCTGCGCATGTTCAAAGAGAAGTCCTGTGAGCTCCTCCACTATCTTCTCATCCATATCA
Source organism: Coprococcus sp. RTP21428st1_C9_RTP21428_210409 (assembly GCF_040227395.1). Taxonomy (NCBI): domain Bacteria; kingdom Bacillati; phylum Bacillota; class Clostridia; order Lachnospirales; family Lachnospiraceae; genus Coprococcus; species Coprococcus sp. RTP21428st1_C9_RTP21428_210409. The sequence goes on along the minus strand of NZ_JBEHVV010000013.1, from coordinate 1,718 downwards.
TCCCTGGCGAGGAGCACTGCTCTGACACCGAGTGTCACAACATCCTGAGTCTGTCCCTCGTAGGTTCCCGCTGGTATGGTGTAATCCGTATAGAAGCCGTACACGGATTTTAGTCTGTCCCTGCATTTGTCATCTATTCCGATGAGCTTTACGTCACATTCCTTAGACAGCTCCTCGATCACCGAGGTCTGTATACCTGCTGTACAAAAGAATGCATCTATCTGTCCTGATTTGAGTTCATTTGCCGCATCCACATAATCGAGATTAACCGTGTCCACAAGGGATTCCACAAGGCCGGTCATCTTAAGTATCTGCTCTGCATTTCTCTGGGTACCGGACTCCTCCTCACCCACAGAAATCTTCTTGCCCTGAAGATCATCCAAGCTGTCTATTCCCGAGTCAGATCTCACCACGATCTGACACGCCTCAGTGTACAGGCTGGCAACTGCCGAGTACCCTCTGTACCTCTTCTTGTCCGTGGCGCCTGTTCCGTTGTAGGCCGCATCCACCAGATCCGCCTGGGCTATCGCCATGTCCACATATCCGTCGGACAGAAGCCTGATATTCGCCGTGGAGCCTGCAGTAGCCTTTACCTCAAAATCAAGATCCTCATTCTCCGAGGATGCTATCTGCGCAAATGCGTTGGAGAACGCATAGTATCCGCCGCCAACTCCCGCGGCTCCCAGCTTCACGGAATCACTGCCGATGCCACACCCGGCAAGGGAAAGTGTCATCAGAATGGCTGTTCCCACTGCAACCATCCTCTTTATCTTTTTCAGTTTCATTTCATTTTCCTCCTTACGTGACTTGGCGAAAGATCTTTCTCTTCGCTATTACCACCACCATACAACAATCCCGTATAACACGAAATAAAGGGCTTATCGCCCTTTATTATCGCCGTCCATATACCATGTACATCATTATTGTTATTTTACAACTATATTTAACAAAATGATATGGATAATTGTATTTTATATCTATAAAATCATCCTGAATCCGTCTATGAGAGCTATATTATTTACTTCTTTATAATTTTTACGCCCTTATCTGCATCAATAATGCCGCCCTTCGCTGTAAGCTTTTTATTCTTTCTGACATCCAGCTTAGTCAGTTTGTTAGGCTTGCAGAACAGTTTTTGAAGACTTCTGCTCTTGCTTACATTCAAGGTCTTTAAGCTATTATTACCACAATACAATGTTCTGAGTTTCGGTGTGTTTCCGGTCGACAGAGCTGTAAGCTTTCTTCATCTTTTTGTTCTTACTCACATCAAGTCTGGTTATCTTGTTGCCTGAACTTGCTGTCTGGGAATGCCTTCTTATAAATCTTGACCTTGGCTATAGCTGCGCTTGTAGTTACAACTCCATTTCCCCATACACTTCCCATAGATGCTGTCACCATCGCCGCAACGACCCCCGCAATAACCAATCGCTTCAACCCGGTAACAAATGTGTAATTTTTCCTGTCTCTTATTTTTCTTTATCTCCCTTTATATAAATTTTCAGCATAAAAAGGCACATTTCTATTGTATATAAGTAAACTTAAAAGTCAACTCCGTATTGCTGCTTATTATTTTTATCATATTTTATTGCAAATGCCGGAGCACTCCGGAATATAAACAAAATAAACGGCGGAGTCATTGTCTGATATGTACCCTCTTTACTGGACAACCAGTAAGGAGGGTATTTTTATGCGTTATAGTTATGAGTTTAAAATGATGT
>NZ_JBEHVV010000012.1:50554-56968 GCF_040227395.1 Coprococcus sp. RTP21428st1_C9_RTP21428_210409 | reverse complement strand
GGTCCACGTCCCTTGTCAAGCTCAGCCTCGATGACGATACCTCTTGCCTTTCTGTTAGGATTTGCCTTGAGTTCAAGCACATCTGCTGTGAGGAGGATCATCTCAAGGAGATTGTCGATACCTTCCTTAGTATGTGCAGATACAGGACAGAATATTGTTGAACCGCCCCAATCCTCTGGGATCAGCTCGTACTCTGTGAGCTCCTGCTTAACTCTCTCTATATTCGCACTTTCCTTATCGATCTTGTTGATCGCTACTATGATCTCGATTCCGGCAGCCTTTGCATGGTTGATAGCCTCGATTGTCTGTGGCATAACACCATCATCGGCAGCTACAACAAGGATAGCGATATCTGTACTCTGTGCACCACGCATACGCATCGCTGTGAACGCCTCATGTCCAGGAGTATCAAGGAATGTGATAGTCTGGCCATTTACATCGACAACTGATGCACCGATGGCCTGTGTGATTCCACCAGCCTCACCTGATGTTACCTTTGTCTGTCTGATGGCATCAAGAAGTGATGTCTTACCATGATCAACATGACCCATAACGCAGACTACAGGAGGTCTTGAAACCATATCCTTCTCGTCCTCTTCATCCTCCTTAAGGAGCTCCTCGATCACATCAACTTTCTCCTCTTCCTCAGCTATGCAGTTGTACTCAAGTGCGATCTCTGAAGCCTCGTCAAATGGAAGCTCTGAGTTCACATTGACCATCTTACCTGCGAGGAACAGCTTCTTGATAAGTGCTGTTACAGGAGTCTTTACCGCATCAGCCAGCTCCTTGAGTGTTACAACCTCAGGAAGTGTGATGGTTCTGATTGCATCCGGATCCTCCTGTGGTGCCTGCTGCTTCTTCTGTGGCTTGTTCTTCACATTCTTCGCAAGTCTGCTGATATCAGCCTCGACCTCCTCAGGTGATCTTCTGTTGCCCTTACGTGGCTTGTTCTTATCTCTGTTGTAGTTATCTCTGTTCTGGCTCTTTAAATCCTTACCCGGCATCCCCTTCGCATCGAAGTCCTTGCGGTCTCTCTTGAATGGTGCTCTCTTCTGAGCTGGGCTGTCATCCTCGTCATCCTTGCCAAATGGCATATTGATACGGTTGCTGAAACGGTTGCCACCATCTCTGTTAAAGCCTCTTCCGCCCTGGTTTCTATCGCCATTGCCGAAGCGTCCGCCACCCTGGTTTCTGTCTCCGTCTCTGTTAAACCTTGGTCTGTCACCCTGGCCGTCCCTGTTAAATCTTGGTCTGTCACCCTGGTTTCTATCACCATCTCTGTTAAACCTTGGTCTGTCATTCTGGCCGTCTCTGTTAAATCTTGGTCTGTCACCCTGGTTTCTGTCGCCATCTCTGTTAAACCTTGGTCTGTCGCCCTGACCGTCTCTGCCTACTCTTGGTCTGTCACTCTGATTTCTGTCGCCCTGGCCATCTCTGCCGAATCTTGGTCTGTCACCCTGATTTCTGTCGCCCTGGTTCCTGTCGTTGCTGAATCTGGCTCTGTCTGAACCGCCCTGTCTGTCGTTGTTAAATCTGACTCTGTTACCGTTGTTATTCATCTTGCCGCCGTTTCTGTCCTCCCTGGCAAATCTTACATGATTGCCAGAACCCTGTCTGGCTGCTGAATTGTCATCCCTTGAAGGATTCTGCTTCTGCGCGTCCGCCTTTGGCGCTGCAGCAGGCTTTGCTGTCTCAGGCTTTGGCTGCTCTGTCTTAGGCGCTGCCTTTGGAGCCTCCTGCTTTGGTGCTGCAGGCTTTGGGGTCTCAGCCTTTGGAGCCTCGGCCTTTGGCGCAGTCTTTGCTCCAAACTTAGCTTTAATTATTCCAACCATCGAATCGTCCAGATTGGACATATGACTCTTGATCTCTATTCCCTTTGCGCCAAGTGTATCTATGATATCTTTATTTGAAATGTTTAACTGTTTTGATAATTCGTGTACTCTGATTTTAGCCAAATGTTACACCTCCATGTTTTCATTTACATTCATGTACTTTATGATCTGATTCCCGAATCCCTCGTCAAGTATCGCAATGGATGTTCTCATCTCATTGCCACTGTACTTGCCAAGCTCATCCTTTGTCCCGTACTCATAATAAGGAATCCCATAATAATTACATTTCTGGTCGAAAAGTTTCTTCGTATTGTCAGAAGCGTCCTTCGCCACAATGACCACGTACGCGCTCTGATTCTTAACTGCTTTCTCTACTGAGAAATTGCCACTGCACAGCCTTCTGGCTCTGGCACACAGAGAAATTAACGAGTAGATCTTGTTATTCTTCAATGTCACGCAGCTCCTTGTCTAATTGTTCATACACCTCAGCAGGTATGCTGACCTTGAAAGCCTTCTCAAGTGCTTTGCTTCCAACCGCCTTCTTAAGGCACTCGGATCTCTTGCATATATAAGCGCCTCTTCCGTTGAGCTTGCCGGTTGCATCAACTGCGAACTGCCCGTCATTGCTTCGGACTATCCTTATCAGCTCACTCTTCGGCATCATCTCACGGCATCCAAGGCATTGCCTCAGAGGTACCTTCTTTGCCATCTCATCACTCCCTATTCTCTATCATGTGCCACTACATCAATGCAAATGATTACTCTTCGTCGTTTGTGTCTACTGTTTCATCTATGTCAAATGAAGCAGCATCGGCATCTTTATCTTCGCTTACTTCATCATAATATTCATCTTCGTTATAAGGATCAAAGTTCTCATCCTCTGGCTGCTCATCAAAGTAACCCATCTCCTCGGCCTTTGAATGGCTCTTAATATCGATCTTGTATCCTGTCAGCTTGGCTGCAAGGCGGGCATTCTGACCCTTCTTACCGATTGCAAGTGAAAGCTGTGTATCAGGTACTACGACAAATGCTGTCTTCTCATCAAGATCAACTGATACGTCCTCAACATCTGAAGGACTGAGCGCATTGTAAATAAACTCAGCAGGGTTCTCACTCCAAGGAATGATGTCGATCTTTTCACCGTTCAGATCTGCAACGACAGCATTTACTCTGTCACCATTGATTCCTACGCATGCTCCAACTGCATCGACGTTCTCATCGTTTGACCATACTGCGATCTTAGATCTTGATCCTGCCTCTCTGCAGAAGCTCTTGATCTCAACTGTTCCGTCTGCGATCTCTGTTACTTCCTTCTCAAAAAGTCTCTTGACGAGCTCTGGATGAGTTCTTGATACAGTGATCCTTGGTCCTCTGTTTGTCTTCTTGACCTCTGTGATATAAAGCTTTATTCTGTCGCCTCTCTCGTAGCTCTCTCCCTCGATCATCTCTGACGGCTTTAAGAGTGCCTCTGTCTTGTCATCAAGGCTCACATTCACGCTGTCTCCAACCTGTCTCTGAACGATTCCTGTTACGATATCCTTCTCCTTCATATGGAAGTGATCGTATATAGCTGCTCTCTCGTTCTCGTTGATCGCCTGAACGATGACATTTCTCGCACGCTGGGCTGCGATTCTTCCAAAGTTCTTAGTTGTGATCTCTATATTTACTGTATCACCTATCTCGTACTTGCTGCTTATCATCTTGGCCTGCTCCAGTGTTATCTGGCATGCAGGATTCTCAACTTCCTCAACAACCTCTTTGGCTGCATATACATGGCACTCACCAGTCTCTCTGTCCAGTGAAACTGTAATGTTCTCGTCTGTATTGAAATCCTTCTTGCAGGCTGTCTTGAGTGATCTCTCTATAGCCTCAAGCAGAACATCCTTGCTAATGTTTCTCTCCTTCTCAAGCTGATTCAATGCTTCAATGATCTCTGACACCTTTTTATCCTCCTAATATATAAATGCTAATCGTATCATGGAAATATCTTTTCTCGTTATCGTTATCTCTGTCTCATCCTCAAGCTCAATGGTAACTGTATTCTCATCATATGCCTTGAGCACACCCTCGAATTCCTTTGCACCATTCACCTTGGCAAATGTCTTGATCTCCACGACCTTACCTATGCTTCTCTTGAAATCCTTCTCTTTCTTCAGTGGTCTCGTAAGCCCCGGTGAGCTGACCTCCAGTATATAGGCATCTCCTATATAATCATCCTGGTCAAGCAGGTCTCCAAGTGCTCTGTTCACTATCTCGCAATCACCGATCGTGATGCCACCTTCCTTGTCCGCATACACTCTGAGGTAATAATCACTGCCTTCCTTGACGTACTCCACATCAACAAGCTCCAGATTGTTCGCCTCAATGATCGGCATCACAAGTGCCTCCGTCTTTGCTTCAATATCCGCTCTCTTCGTAAATACGACCACCTTTCTGTAAAATATTATCCCCACAACAATTGAGAGTGGGCCAAGGCCCACTCTCATGCTGTAATCTATAACAATCTTACTTATTGTATCATAATTATCAAATAATTCAAGTACAAATATTAACAAATATTTATGCGTTTCTTCTGGCTGCGTCCTCACGGTAATATTTGTCAAGCACCTTGTTCGCCTTCTTGTCGTCAAGAACGCATTTGTTGGACAGTGCAACCTTGACGAGTTCATCCAGTGCTTCCTCCCTAAGTGCCGTGCTCTTGATGTTGACATTTGCAAGCTCTGTGTACGCTCCCATCTTTCTTGTGAGCGCCTCGTACTCCTCTGGAAGCATCCTGTCTATCATATTCCTGATCTGCTTGGATACCGCCTGGCTGTTGCCGCCTGTTGTGACTCCCACCACAAGATCTCCGCGGACGATAACGCCTGGAAACAGGAAGCTGCTGAGCTCCTTGTTATCAGCCACATTTACCATGATGCCCCTGTCATTACAATATGTACCTATCTTGGCATTGATCTCCGGGCGCCTGGTTGCCGCCACAACAATGTCTGCATTCTGCAGTATGTCAAGTGCCACGTTGCTCTCATGTACATTTATTCCCTTTATCGCTTTTATATCATCGCACACCTTCGGCGCAATGACCGCTATCTTCGCTCCGAAATACAGCAGCGAATTGATCTTTCTAAGTGCTGCCTTACCTCCACCTACAACTATTACTTTCTTGCCCTCAAGATCGATGTACATTGGAAAGTATGCCATATCTTATCTCCTCCGAATATTCTATAAATCTAGTCATATACTTACTGTGAAAGCTGCTTAAAAAACTTTCACAGCAAATTATAAATGAGGAATTAAGAAATGGCAATTACAAATAACGTTGGTTCACTAAAAATTCAGATAACGAACAACAATTTCTTTCCCGTCGAGGGTGCTTCCATATACATAAGCCCTACGGGAATGCCCGATTCCACCTCAGAGGAATTTGTTACAGATGAAAATGGGATTGTGATCGACGAAGAACTCCCTGCTCCCGATGTGGCCTACAGCCTGGAACCAGGTGATAACCAGCCATACTCAGAATACAACGTACTGGTGAATGCCCACGGCTACAATGAGCGTTTCATCTCCGGAGTCCAGATATTCTCCGGTGAAAAGGGAATACAGAACATAGAGCTGACACCCTCTGACGGAAGCGACACCACTCCGACAGTTCTCGATGCGCACACTCTCTGGGAGCAGTATCCTCCAAAAATTGCAGAGGATATGATCAAACCTGTGAATCCGTCTGGAGGTATAGTCCTGAGCCGTGTCGTTATCCCTGAAACCATAGTGGTACACGATGGTGCACCCACAGACCCCACAGCCAGAGATTACTATGTTCCATATAAAGACTATATAAAGAACGTTGCCTGCAATGAAATATATTCCACCTGGCCTGATGCAGCCATCCGGGCAAATGTACTGGCGATACAGTCATTTACCCTGAACAGAGTCTACACCGAATGGTACAGAGGAAAAGGATACGATTTTACGGTAACCAGCAATACCGCATTCGACCAGAAGTGGGTGTACAACGCAACCATATTTGAAAATGTATCACAGATCGTAGATGAGATGTTCGCCAACTATCTCTCAAAGCCAAACGTTACACAGCCTCTCTTCACCCAGTACTGCGACGGCAGACGTGTATCCTGTCCGGGCTGGATGACACAGTGGGGGTCAAAATCCCTGGCAGACGACGGTCTTACCGCCATCCAGATTCTCAGATACTATTACGGGGATACAATATACATCAACACCTCGGAGACTATATCCGGTATACCTTCTTCTTATCCGGGCTACGAGCTGACCATCGGCTCAAGCGGTGACAAGGTCTCCCAGCTCCAGAGACAGCTCGCCAGGATCTCACTCAACTATCCTGCCATCGGTACCGTAACCGTCGATGGTTTATATGGTCAAAACACCGCAGATGCCGTGAGAAAGTTCCAACAGATATTCAATCTTCCGGCTACAGGTGTCACTGACTATAAAACATGGTATAAGATTTCGCAGATATATGTGGGAGTTACCAAGATTGCAGAGAATGTATAATACACTGGGGGCAAACACAAAAAAAGCTGAAATCTTAATGATTTCAGCTTTT